>NZ_CP025543.1:300000-600000 GCF_002865545.1 Spiroplasma monobiae MQ-1
TAGTAATGAATAAAACTTCTAAAAAAGGTAAAATATACTTTGTTAAGAGGTAAGTTTTATGAAAAATTATTATGATGAAATAATGGAAAAAATAAATGAAGCTGTAAATAATAATGATTTTGATGAAGCCTTCAGAATTGTTTCTGAAGAATTAAATGCACCTTATGTTCCAAATGATTTTGAAGAGCAATTAGAAAAAATGCAAAGTCAAATAATAGAGAAATTAAATTTAAAAGATAATAATTTAAGTAATTGAAATACAGAAAAGGTATTAGAAATTATGTCTAAAAAAATGGATCAAGATGTTCATTTAATGGCTTTTGATGCACTAAGGGGTTTGAATGCAAGACTTATAATTGAAGAAATTAAAGATTATCTTGTTGATGAAGAAATAAAGCCAGAATACAAAACCTTTCTATTAATGGTTTTAATCGAACAAGCAGTAGATAAAGAAATAACTATTAAAAAAGAATCTGAGAGCATAACAATAAATCCTTCAAAATTTAATTTAAATGATGCACAAGATGTTTTGAGAGATATTGAGTTAAAAATAGAACAAGTTGTGTATGATACAAATCCGAGTTTATTTTCAATTTGCCAACATATTGCCAACACATTTTTTTATAATAAATTTCCAATGTTAAATTTTGATAACTATTCTTTAAATGATTTAGCCATGGCAATAATTATAAAAGCTACAAACTCTTTGGGTTTAGAATTAGAAGAATATTTAGAATTAAAATTAGAGTTTAATAAAGAAAATACAATGTTATTATTAAATGAGTTGAATAATATTGTTTAGAGAAGAGGTATTTAATTATGATAAAAACAACTTTCACAGAAGAAGATTTTGTAAAATATAATGATCCAAAAAACGTTATGATGCAATTGTTTGGTGTAACTTGCTCGGTTTGCGGTGTTGATGAAATAGATTTTATTGATGAAAAAGCACCAAAGACCTTAGGCCAAGTAGCAGAAGAAATTTTAGCAGAAAATCCTGAAATTGATGATGAAGAATTAAATGAAATGATAGAACCACAAATTGAAGCGTGACAAGAATTAGATGATTACAATGCTTCAATTGGTATGCCAACATTTTTATGTTATAACTGTCATGATCAATTGATTGAAGGTGAAATTTCAATATCAATGACAGAAGAAGAATAGTGAAACAAGGAGTATATAGTTCATGAAATTTGTAGATTTAGCACACTTTAATATCAAATCTGGAAAAGGTGGCGATGGAGCCGTCTCTTTTCGTCATGAACTTTATGTTGCTAATGGTGGACCAAATGGTGGAGATGGTGGTAAAGGTGGAGATGTTATCTTTATTGCAGATGAAGGAAAATCATCGCTATTAGACTTAAAATTACAAAAATTTTATACTGCAGAAGATGGTTACAAAGGTGACATCAAAAATATGCACGGTAAAAATGGAAAAGATACATATATAAAAGTTCCTGTTGGAACAGTTATATATAATGCAGATACAAATGAGTTGTTATACGACTTTACAATTAACGGTCAAGAAGAGTTCGTAGCTCTTGGAGGAAAAGGTGGAAGAGGTAATGCAAGATTTGCAAACTCAAGAAACAAAGCTCCAACTATTTTTGAAGCAGGAGATCCTGGTCAAGAAATAAATATCAAAGCAGAACTTAAAGTTTTAGCTGATGTTGGATTTGTTGGTTTGCCAAATGCTGGTAAATCAACTTTGCTAAGAGCTATTTCAAATTCAAAACCTCAAATAGCAGATTATCCATTTACAACTTTAAATCCTCAACTTGGAGTTTCAAGAGATAAGCAGGGAAGAACTTTTACTGTTGCTGACTTGCCTGGTTTAATTGAAGGTGCCAGTTTGGGGAAAGGTTTAGGACATGAATTTTTAAGACACATTGAAAGATGTAAAATTATTTGTCATGTTATTGATATGTCAGGAAACTATGCAACAGAAGATGTTATAAAAAATTACGAACTTATCAGAAAAGAATTGGTTGAATACAATTATCACTTAGAGAAAAGAGTTGAAATAATTGTTGCAAATAAGATGGATATTGATGAGGCTCAAATAAATGTTTTATATTTTAAAGAAAAATATAGAGATAAAAAAATAATTGAAGTCTCAGGTCTTAACAAAATGAATGTTGATAAATTATTATTAGAAATTGGTTCAACTTTAGAAGAAGTTAAAGATATTCCTCTTTGAGAAATCAAAGATGAAAATCCTCAAGATTACAAAGTCTATACATTTGAAAGTGACTTGAAAGATATTCAAGTTAATAATCTTGGAAATGGTAGATGAAGAATTGAAGGAGAAGATGTTTACAAGGCTTATCAAAAAACACCAATATCAACTTATGACAACTTACTATTATTTAATGAAAAACTTAAAAACCTAGGAGTTTATAACATTTTAAGAGAAAAGGGAGCACAACGAGGCGATATCGTTAAAGTGTTCGACATAGAATTGGAGTGAATGGATTAATATGGAATTAAAAGAATATTTAGATTATTTAGTTGAATGATTAAGAGAAGAAGTTAAAAAAGCTAATCAAAAAGGTGTTGTTGTAGGGATTAGTGGCGGAATTGACTCTGCAGTAGTTGCAGCTCTTGCTAAAAAGGCATTTCCAAATGACTATATAACTGTTTGAATGCCATGCAAATCAAGCAAATTAGATGAAAAGTGCAAAATGGAATTAATAAATGATTTAGATCTAAAAAATGTAAGTGTTGATTTAAGTCAAACATTTGAAGTTATTTCAAAATCACTTAATGATTCAGGGATTGAACAATCAAAATTAGCTCTTGCAAATACAAAAGCAAGATTGAGAATGTCTACATTATATTCAATGGCTCAAACTCACAATTACTTAGTTTTGGGAACTGATAATGCAGATGAATGACATATTGGTTACTTTACAAAATTTGGAGATGGTGGAGTAGATTTATTACCAATAGTACATTTGCTTAAAAGAGAAGTTAGAGAAGCTGCAAAAATATTAGGAGTTCCTTATTCTATAATAAATAGAGCTCCAACAGCTAGTTTGTGAGAGGATCAAACAGATGAATCAGAAATTGGATTTAGTTACGATTTGATTGATGATTATATAAGTGGAAAACCTGTTGCTGATGAAGTTAAAAAAAGAGTTGATCACTTACATGACATATCAGAACACAAAAGAAACGGTGCTCCAATGCCAAAAAATATAAGATAAAAGTTTAAAAGATATATTTAAACTTTTTTTTATTAATAACCTTTTTTGTTAGATAATTAAAGAAACAAGGAGAAATATAAAATGACAGAAGTACAAGCAAATACAATTAGTGAATTTATTGATAATTTACCAGACGAAACAGCTGATAAAATGTTTGAAGAGTTAATAGCTGGAATGAGTCTATACTTTGCAGTAGTTTTATTTGGTGAAGAAATTGAAAAAAATTACGAACCATTAAAATTAGATGGAAAGTCTCTTGAAGAAATTTCAAGAGTAGTTAAAGAAAATGAAATAGGAGAAGAAGAAGTTTATGCTGCATTGATGGGATCATTGCAAGAAGAATCAGATGCTGAATTATTTGCTGAAGATTGTGTTCAATCAATTGCTTTTAGTCCAGAATTCCCCGAAGAAGTTTTAACTAAATTAAATGAATTAGAAATAGATGTTAATGACTTTTCAATGAACTTGATTGTTACATTGAAAGATGAATTTATCGATTTTTTTGTAAATGATCTTGATATTGAAGAATGAAAAAACGACATTATTGATGCGTTAGTAGCGAGTTGAGATTAATAAAAAAACAAACTAGATTATAAAAAAATCTAGTTTTTTTTATAATTATGTTATTATAAATATGATTGTAGATAGGGTAATTTACAGTTGGGCTAAAAATAAAGGTGATTTTTATGAAAGCATTACTATTAATTGGGACAGATTTCAAAGTTTTAGATATAGCTATACCTTTGATTGCAGTTTTAGTGGTTTTTGCTTTTATTGCGATTATTTCTTTAACTATATATTTCTTGATTCTTTTTAGAAAAAATAGAAAGTTTTATTTTGAAAAAGAAGAAGTTTCTGCAAATGAATTCAAAAGACTTGAAAAATTTGAAGATCAAAGAAATGATTTTGAGCTAGAAATAGCTAAAATAAAGAAAATTAAAAGAGAACGCAATAAATAATACCTTTTTATGCTCGTAAAAAAGGGGGCTTTTTTTATGAGTGGATTTTTAAATCCTTTTAAAAAAGAAAATTCAACAGATAACCAAAACCAACAAAATGTTGGAAATTTTGAATTTAATCAAAACCCTCAACAAAACATGAATTACCAAAATGAAACAGCAATGTATCAAAAAAATCTAATAGAAAACAAAAATGAAGGTTATATAAAACCTAGACATAAAAGTTTTGAAAATAGTTATCAAAATCATGCTCAAATAACACCTCAATATGGTAGAAATGAAACTACTGGTGAAATCATGATGAAAGGTTATCTATCAAATAGTGTAAATAATGCATCAATACAATATGGACAACCACAACACTCACAAAGAATGAATCAACCACAATATCAATCAGTTAATAACTATGATAATTATCAAAATCAATACAATAATTTAAAACAAGAATACTTAGATTTTGATAATAATTCAAGAATTGATTATGGTAATTTCAGAGATGAAAACCAATATAATAGAATGGTCTATCCTCCAAATAATCAAATGAATAATATTCAACAAAGAAATGATTCTTATTCAAACAAACCTTTATACGAAAATTATCAAGTTCCAAATAATAATATGCAATACGGATATAATGATTTTTCAAATAATGGTCAGTTCTATAACCAGGATGGTCCTTATGGATATAATCCAGAAGTTGACTATGCACCAGTTAGTTCAAATAACTATAATCCTTATGAATATCGTTCATATAACGAAAGAATGAGGGTTGCCAATATTATTCCAAGGGAAATTGGTAAAGAAATTAAAAGTGAAAAATTAAGAATTTTCTTATTATTCTTAATGGGGGCTGTAGGAATTATTTCAGCTTCTCTAATGTTGGCAATTTATTACAAAGCTGGAGAAGAAGGTGGTACTTATCTTGGGGTATTGCGTAACCAGGTTATGTATCCATTCTTTTCAATATTATTACTAATAGTTTCTGTTGGTTTCTTTGGTACAAGTCTAACTGATTATGGTTTTCTATATTCAAATGTTAAAAAATATGAAAGAGAATTAATGGTGGGTAAAGAAGCCGTTCCTTATTTCATTACAAGAAACTACAGAAGTTTAATATCAAGATCTGTTTATGTGAATTGAATTTCATTTTGTATATACATTTTTGGAGCAATAACTCTTGGTATAATGTATGGTCTTCAAGAACAAGTTAAAACAGGCAATACAGACATTTATATACTATTTTGAAGGGTGGGAAAACTAAAACCTTTAGTATCAGAAATACAAACAAACATTATTGTTTTATTTGTTACATTAATTGTTCATGTACTAAATATTGTCACTACAAGAACAAGAAAAAACAACATAATAGGTTACTATGGATATGAAATAATTCCTCAACAAGAAATAAAAGAAATTAAAAGAAAAGCAAACAAAGTTTGCATGATTATTTTCTTTACAATTATGGCAATTATTTTATTTGCAATTATAATACCTTGATTAATAATTAGAAAAAAAAGAGGTTTACCACTTAAACCATGAGGAACAGCAATTTAAAAGATAGAAAAATTAATAGTTTATATGTTCACATTCCATTTTGTGAACATATTTGCTTTTATTGTGATTTTGTAAAGGTCAAAAAACCTGAAGATCCAAAAGTAATTGAAAAATATTTAGATAAACTAAAAAATGAATTAAGTGAATATGGAGATAGATTAAACGATATTCAAAGTATATATATTGGCGGGGGAACCCCAAGTTGTTTAAATTTAGAGCAAACAATAATAATGTGTGAGATGTTATTTAAATATAGCCAAAAACCTAATTTTGAATATTCAATTGAACTAAATCCAGAATCTGTTACAAAAGAGAAATTGGAAATATACAAAAAATATAACATTAACAGAATAAGCATGGGTGTACAAAGTTTTGATAATGATTTATTAAAGAAAATTGGCAGAATTCATGATAATTCAATTGCTATTAATGCTTATAAGTTAATAAGAGAAGTTGGATTTGAAAATGTAAGTATTGATTTAATGTACAATTTGTATGACCAAACTAAAGAAAGTATAAATGTTGACCTGTCTTATATTAAGGAACTAAAACCAGACCATATTTCTTGATACTCACTGATTATGAAAGAAAAATCTGTTTGAGGAAGAAAAAATATGAAAGTTCCTGAAAATGATGAATTATTTGATGAAATTGTCAATGAAGGTTTGAAAGAAATTGGTTATACTAGATACGAGATATCCAATTATGCACTAGGAGAAAAAAATAAGTCATATCATAATATGACTTACTGAAATAACTCTATATTTGCAGGTGTTGGGATTGGCGCCACCGGTTTCGAACAAATTAATGGAAAATATTTTTTAACTAGAAACGAAGGTAACATTTTAAATTACAAAAAGGATTTTGAAGAATTATCTCAAGAAGATTATTATTTCCAAATAATAATGATGGGATTAAGGTTGGTTGACGGAATAGATATTTCAATAGAAATTAATAAAGATATTTATGAATTTTACAAAGAAAAAATTAATCAAAAAATTAATGAAAATTTATTAGAATTAGTAAATAATAATATAAAATGTACAGAAAGGGGTTTTAATATCTTGAATGAGATATTAATAGATTTTTTATAATATGAAAAAAGCTTTAATAGTTGTAGATTATCAATATGATTTTGCAGATCCTAACGGTAAGCTATATGTTCCTCAAGGTGAAACCATCAAAAAAGATATTGATAATAGAGTAAAAGAATATAAAACCAATGATAACTATGTAATATTTTCTGGTGATTTTCACCCAATAAATCATGTATCATTTTCTAAGTGAGGAGAACACTGTCTTGTTAATTCTGATGGAGCAGAATTTTATATAGATTCTTCTCAAGCAGACTTAATAATAAAAAAAGGAGTAGAAGTTGATTATGATAGTTATTCGGCTTTCTATATTGCACAAGACTTAAATATCGATTCAGGATTGAATGATTGACTAAAGGAAAGAAATGTTGAAGAGATAGAAGTTTGTGGTCTTGCTTTAGATGTATGTGTGCAAGCAACTTATGCTGATGCTGTTGAGAAAGGTTACAACTCTTTTATTAATTTTGAACTTTCAAAAAGCATAAACTCTTAGGAGTTTTTTTTTTTTTTTTTTTTGAATTATTTATTTTCTTCACCGATTAATAAAATTGGAGGATATATATGCTTAAAAGAATTATTAACAAAGAAGAAGACAATTTAATATTTACAAAATTTGCAAACAAGGTAAATCACATAGATTTTAAAGATATAATTTATAATTTTTTGAATCAACCACAAATCAAGGTTGAACAAAAGTATGATTTGCTATTTTCAAATGCAATTAAAAGAAACTGTTTCAAAGAGGTTGTTAAAAATCTGGAACAGGACTTTAAGAATAACTTCATTTTATGGAAGTTGACAGAAAGAATTTCAAATTTAACAAACAAGTTCTTTTCAAGTCACTTTAGAAAAGGAGAAGGTTTTAAAATAATTCAAAGATTATTTTTATTAAAACAGATTTTCCTTGCTCAATTAAGGTATAACTCAAATATTTGATTGAAATTAGATGTAAATCAAAGCCAAAGAGTATTGGATAAGAAAAATGATTTAAATATAAATTATAAAATAGCATTAATGTTATTTGATTTTAATGATAATGATGATTTATCTAATCTTATAAATGGGGATCAAAAATTAATTTTAGATTTAGTATTAAGATCAAACTCTATAGAGGAGTTTGTAACGTTAAACAATGAAATTGAAGTTGATATTTTTAAATATCTACCAATAAATATGATGCTTTTACAAGCACAAATGATTAAAAGCAATTCAAAATTAAATCTAAAAGAAAAAGCTAAATTATCATATTCAACATTTATGCAGTTATTCTGTATATTTGTGGAAGAAAATCTTTCTAAGAAAAAATTAAATTAATAAAAATAGTACCTATTTTCGGTACTTTTTTTATTAAAAAAAATTATAAATTTAGCACTTAACCATTGACATTGCTAATACAAGATGTATTATATTAATGATTAGCAAATAAGGTTATAGAGTGCTAATAAAAAGGAGGAATTTTTATGGATTTTACACAAAAACCAGATCCTTTAAATGATCCAGAAATCTTAAGTAAATACACTAGAGATTTGACAAAGGATGCAAAAGAAGGAAAAATTGATCCCATCATCGGTAGAGATGATGAAATCATGAGAGTGATTAGAATATTAAGTAGAAAAACAAAAAATAACCCGGTACTTATAGGTGAGCCAGGTGTTGGTAAAACAGCTATTGCAGAGGGCTTAGCTCAAAGAATTAACAAGGGAGATGTTCCAAGTGTATTAAAAGATAAGAGAATTCTTGAATTGGACATGGGAAGTGTTATGGCTGGAGCAAGTTTCTTGGGAGACTACGAAGCTAGAATAAAAGGTATAGTAAATGCAATTCAAAAAGAAGATGGACAAGTAATATTGTTTATTGATGAATTACATTTAATAGTTGGGGCTGGAAAAACTGGTAATGGTGGAGGAATGGATGTTTCAAACCTTCTTAAACCAGCTCTTGCAAGAGGTGGTATTAAAGTTATTGGTGCAACAACTTTAAAAGAATATAGAGAATACATCGAAAAAGATGCTGCCTTAGAAAGAAGATTTCAAAAAGTTGTTGTAAGTGAACCTACAATTGAAGAAACTATCTCAATATTAAGAGGTTTAAAAGAACGTTTTGAAACTTATCATGGAGTTAGAATTCATGACAATGCTTTAGTTGCGGCTGCACAATTAAGTGATAGATATATTTCAGATAGATATTTACCAGATAAAGCAATTGACTTAGTTGATGAAGCTAGTGCAACAATTAAAACAGAACTAGCTTCTGTTCCAACTGAGTTGTATCAAATTGATAGAAAAGTTATGCAATTAGAAATTGAAAAAGCTGCTCTTTCAAAAGAAAAGGATGAAAAATCTCTTGAAAGATTAGAACAAGCTAATAAGGAATTGACCACATTAAAGCAAAAACAAAGCGATTTCAATGAAAAATGAAATGCCGAAAAACAATCTTTGGAAAAAATTAATCAATTCAGATCAACAATTGATTCATTAAAGATTGAATTAGAACAAGCTCAAGCTCAAGCTAATTATCAAAGAGCTGGAGAAATTCAATACTCATTATTGCCTGCTCTAGAAAAACAATTAGAAACAGCTTTAGATACTAATAAAGAAAAACTAATTTCAGAAGAGGTAACTGAAAGTGAAATTGCTTCAATAGTTTCTAGATGAACAGGTATTGAAATGGAAAACCTAATTGAAAGTGAAAAGCAAAAACTATTAGGTTTAAATACACAACTTAAAAAAATGGTTAAAGGACAAAATCAAGCAATTGAACTTGTATCTGATGCCATTATTAGAAGTAGGAGTGGAATAAAAGATCCAAACAAACCGATAGGAAGTTTCTTATTTTTAGGTCCGACAGGGGTTGGTAAGACAGAAGTTGCAAAATCACTTGCAAGAAATCTTTTTGGAAGTGAAAAGAAAATGCTGCGTTTTGATATGTCTGAATACATGGAAAAACACTCGGTTTCAAAACTATTAGGATCTCCTCCAGGTTATGTTGGATATGAAGAGGGTGGTAAACTGACTGAAGCAGTCAGAAGAGCACCGTACTCAATATTATTGTTTGATGAAGTAGAGAAAGCTCATCCAGATGTTTTTAATATTTTTCTACAAATATTAGATGATGGTAGAGTTACAGATTCTTTAGGTAAAACTATCGACTTCAAAAACACAATTATAATTATGACTTCAAATATTGGATCGGATTATTTAATATCTACTCCATCTGAATTAGTAGATCAAGATGTTGTAATGGAAAACTTAAAAAAATTCTTTAGACCAGAATTTTTAAATAGAATAGATAACATCGTAAACTTCAATTCTCTTTCAAAAGAAGTTATTAAAGAAGTTATTTTGAAAACTTTGGACGAATTAAAAGAAAGAGTACTTTCTACAAATGAATATATTCTTAATTTCACTGACGCAACAATTCAAAAAATTCTTGAAGAAGGTTATGACCAATTATATGGAGCAAGACCAATTAAGAGATATATTGAAAGAAATATTGAAACATTAATAGCGAGAGCTATTGTTGGTGGAGAAATTGAACCAAAAAGAAACTACGTTATTGATGTAAAAGATGATAAGTTCACAATAACAACTTCAAATAAATTAAATTAGCACTTGATTATTAAGAGTGCTATTGATAAACTAGATATGTATTGTGATGGAGGTGTTTTTATTGTTAACAGAACGTCAAGATTTGATATTAAAATCAATTATTGAAGAATATATTAAAACTGCTTCACCAGTTGGTTCTAAAAGAATTCAAGAAGTGTTATCTATAGAAGTGTCTTCTGCAACAATTAGAAATGAATCAGCTTTACTTGAAGATCAGGGTTATTTAGAAAAAGCCCACACTTCTTCAGGTAGAGTCCCTTCTACAAAAGGTTACAGATATTATGTTGACAATTTAATGGAGTCAAATAATATTGATGATATTAAATTGCAAATTGATGAAATCTTTAAAAAAAGAGGGGCAACAATTGATGAGGTTTGTTCTAAAATCTCATCAATTTTAAGTGAGATGACTAAGTTAGCAACTGTGGTTGCAACATCTGATACAAACGATGAAGTACTATTATCAAAAGTTGAATTAGTGCCAATTTCAGATAGATCAGCAATAGTTATATTTGTACTTTCAAATGGAACTATTCAAAATAAAACAGTTAATCTAGATTCTGTGTCATTAGAAGAGTTAAGATTATCGATTGACCTATTTAATGAAAGACTAATTAATTCAAAAATTTCTGAAATAGAAACTAAATCACAAGCTATGATACCGGTTTTAAAACAACAAGTTAAAAAATATGAGTTTGTTTTACAAACATTGGTAGGTGCTTTGATTCACACAGATTCAAATAAATCAAAAACTAGTGGTGTTAAATATTTATTGGAAAACCCTGAATTCAACGATCCAAATAAAATAAAAGACATTATACAGTTTATTGAAAATGCTTCTCCTTTTGCTTGATTTAATTATCAAAGCAAAACAAATAAAACAACTGTTGCTATTGGTTTAGAAACAGGAAATGAGAATGATGATATTGCTGTTATTGGAACAAACTTCCCCACTAAAGGTGGGGGAAAGGGTGCGTTAGCACTTGTTGGTCCTAAAAGAATTGAATATGATAAAGTATCAAAACTTTTAGAATGAATTAGCAAAAAAATCGAAGAGAAGTTTTTATTAGAAGGAGAATAATAATGGAAAAAGAAAAAGTAAAAGAAATTTTGGATTTATTTGAAACTCTTAAAAAGGAGTTAAAAATAGAGCCAAAAGAAGTTAAAGAAGGAGAAGTTCAAGAACCTTCTAATGTAGAAAAATTGGAGCTTGAATTTATAGCTTTAACAGAAGAAAATGCAAAATTAGAAGAAGCGAGATTAATAGCTGTAGCTGATAATCAAAACACTGTAAGAAGATTTCAAAATGAAAGTATTTTGGTAAGAAAATATGGTGGAGAAAAATTGGCTTCAGAATTAATTCCTGCTATTGATATGTTTAGGGGGGTTCTAAAATCAACTCCAGATAATCCGGAAATTAAAAATTATTTAATGGGATTTGAAATGATTATCAACCAAATAGATCAGGCATTAACAAATGCTGGTGTTACTATGGTTAATGTTAAACCTGGAGATGATTTCAATCCAGAATTACACTCAGCAATTGAACAAGTTAAATCAGAAGAATTTGAATCAGGAAAAATTGCTATTGTAGTGTCAAATGGTTATAAATTACATGACAGAGTTATAAAACACGCTGCTGTTAAGGTGGCAGAATAGTATAGAAAGAATTTAAGAGGAAAAAAATTATGGCAAAAGAAAGAATTATAGGAATAGACTTAGGAACTACAAACTCATGTGTTGCTATTATGGAGGGTGGACAACCAATGGTTCTTGAAAACCCAGAGGGACAAAGAACCACACCATCAGTTGTAGCTTTTAAAAATAGCGATATCATTGTTGGTGGAGCTGCAAAAAGACAATCAGTTACAAACCCAAACACTGCAATCTCAATCAAACGTGATATGGGAACAAATAAAAAAAGAAATTTAGAAGGTAAAGATTACACACCAGAACAAATTTCTGCAGAAATTTTAAGATACTTAAAAAAATACGCTGAAGATAAAATTGGATCAAAAATTACTAAAGCAGTAGTTACAGTTCCTGCTTACTTCAACGATGCACAAAGAAAAGCAACTAAAGATGCTGGTAAAATTGCTGGATTAGAAGTTGAAAGAATCATTAACGAACCTACAGCAGCAGCACTTGCATACGGAATTGATAAACAAGATAAAGAAATGAAAGTTTTAGTTTATGACTTGGGAGGGGGAACATTTGACGTTTCTCTACTAGAGTTAGCAGATGGAACTTATGATGTTTTATCAACTTCAGGAGATAACGAATTGGGTGGAGATGACTTCGACCAAAAAATTATGGACTGAATTGGTCAAGAAATTAAAAAAGAACATAACATTGATTTATCAAAAGATAAAATGGCTTTACAAAGATTTAAAGATGAAGCTGAAAAAGCAAAAATTAACTTATCAAGTCAAGTTGAAACAGAAATTAACTTACCATTTATCGCAATGAATGAAAATGGTCCAGTTAACTTCTCAACTAAATTATCAAGAGCAGAATTTGAGAAAATGTCTAAAGATTTAGTTGAAAGAACAAGAAAACCAGTTGAAGATGCTTTAAAAGAAGCAAAATTAAAAGCAACTGATATTGATCAAGTTCTTTTGGTTGGAGGATCAACAAGAATTCCAGCTGTTCAAGAATTAGTTAAATCATTATTAGGAAAAGAACCAAATAGAACTATTAATCCAGATGAAGTTGTTGCTATGGGAGCAGCTATTCAAGGTGGAGTTTTAGCAGGGGATGTAACTGATGTTTTATTATTAGACGTTACACCATTAACTTTAGGAATTGAAACAATGGGTGGGGTTATGACACCATTAATTCAAAGAAATACAACAATTCCAACAGAAAAATCACAAGTATTCTCAACAGCAGTTGATAACCAACCAGCAGTTGATATTAATGTATTACAAGGTGAAAGACCAATGGCTGCAGATAACAAATCTTTAGGACAATTCCAATTATCTGGAATTAAAGCAGCTCCAAAGGGAACTCCTCAAATTGAAGTTACTTTTAAAATTGACGTAAATGGAATTGTTTCTGTTACTGCAAAAGATAAAGATACTAATGAAGAAAAAACTATTACAATTTCAAACTCAGGAAGTTTATCAGATGCAGAAATTGAGAAAATGGTAAAAGAAGCTGAAGAAAACCAAGAAGCTGACAACAAAAAACGTAAAAACATTGAATTAAAAAACAAAGCGGAAAGTTACTTAAACATTATTGAATCATCAATATCAGAAGCTGGTGATACAATGAATGAAGAGCAAAAAAAACAATCTGAAGATATGGCAAAAGAAATTCGTGAATTAATTGCTAAAGAAGATTATGAAGCGCTAGATAAAAAAATGAGCGAATTAGAACAAGCTATGAAAATGGCTTCAGAAATGGCAGCTCAACAAGCACAAGCTGGTGGAGCAGAAGAAGTTAAAGAAGATTCAAAAGAAGAATCATCTGAAGAAAACAAGGATGAAGAATCTAAATAATTTTAAAAAACAACTATTAATTAGTTGTTTTTTAAAGATAGAAAAAGAGGTGTACAATGGCTAAAAGAGATTATTATGAGGTCTTAGGTATTGCAAAATCAGCATCTGAAGATGAAATTAAAAAAGCATATCGTAAATTAGCTAAACAATATCACCCAGATATTTGTAAAGAACCTGATGCAGAAGAAAAATTTAAAGAAGCAACTGAAGCTGCAGAGGTTCTTTTAGATGCAAACAAGCGTCAAACTTATGATCAATTTGGTCATGATGGACTTAACGGAATGGGTTCAGGCTTTGGTGGAGGCTTTGGTGGAGGCTTTGGTGACTTCTTCTCAAATATGGGAGGAGCAGGAGACTTCTTCTCAGATATTTTCTCAAATTTCTTTGGTGGAAGATCTGGAGGGGGTTCTTCTAGACAAAGATCTTCAAGAGGTAAAGATATTGTTATAAGTGTTAACTTAACACTTAAGGAACTATTGTTTGGTGTAGATAAAAATGTTGAACTTGATTTAGTTTCTAAATGTGATGATTGTGATGGTGTTGGAGCTAATTCAAAATCAGACATTGTTGAATGTGAAGTATGTAATGGTCATGGAGTTGTTACTGTTTTACAAGATATGGGTATTGCAAAATTCCAATCACAACAACCTTGTCCAAAATGTAAAGGTCAAGGAAAAGAAAACAAAAATCCATGTAAATCATGTAGAGGTGATGGGGCTGTTATGAAAAAAGAAACAGTTACTATGCCGATACCAAAAGGGTTGGTTCCAGATCAACAGATTGTATTGAGAAATGCTGGAAACTACTCGGTAGATGGTGGAGAACGTGGACACTTATATGCTGATGTTAGATTGAAAGCTTCTAAAAATTTAAAAATAGTTAATGAACACGATATTAAATTTAAGTTTGATGTAAGTTACATCGATGCATTACTTGCAAATGAAATATCAGTCAAAACACTTGATGGAGATATAAATGTAAAAATACCAAAAGGTATTAAAAATGGCGAAGTTATCACAATAAAAAATCATGGTCTTTATAAAGGTGTTAAGTCATCACACAGAGGTAATTTATTACTTGAAGTTAATATTGTTATTCCAAAAGAACTTGATAAAGAAGAAAAAGAAAAAATTGAAAGTATTATGGAAATAACAGACTTTAAAGTTACAAATAACTTGGAAGAATAATCCTTATGGATTATTTTTTTTGACAAAAGTATTTATTTAGATTAAATCTAAATATTGTATAATCATAAATGGAGGTCTATTATGTCTGATAAAATAAAAGTTTTAAAAATTAATAAAAGTAAAAAAGATACTTTTGAAGAAACAACAGAAGATTTTTCTTCTGAAGGCTTTTGATTTGAAGAGCATCTAGATGAATCTGTTTCAATGGATTTTGATAAAACCATTGCAGTTAAAGATAAAAAGACTTCTAAGTTAGATATAGTTCAAAATGCAAACTCGCATTTTTTTGAACCTAAAAATAAAGAATTAAATATTAAAAAAGAAGATTTTGAAAACAAAACTTTTGAATCAATTAATATTGTAGATAAAATGATTAGACCTTCAAACTCTGAAATAAGAAAAGAAATCATTGATATGAGGACAATGAGTTATCAAAATGAACAAAATGATAAGGACTTTTTACTTAATAAATTGAATGTTGATTTAAATAAACACAACAATTTTAAGAACTACAATCTTATTAAAAATGAAGAAGAAATGAATACCCCTTTAAATGTTCAAATTAATAAAATTGAAGAACAAATTACTCAATTACAAGAGAATTTATTAAATATTTCTAATATATCTCTTGGCAATAAGAATTCACAAACAGAATCAAATAATGTAAGTGATGAATTGGAAGAAATAAAAAGCGAAGAAATTTCGAAGGAAAAACCAGAAAAAGTAAAAGAGGTTAAATTTATGCTTGTAGATCATTCTGTAGTCGAAAAAAAAGAAGACGAAAAAAATGTAATGGTTGAGTTTGACAATATAGAACATAAGCAAAATAATGAGAAATCACTAGATTCTAATAAAAGTAAAAAGAGAACTTTATTTGATGATATGGACACAAAGGAATTGAAATCATTTTTTGATGATGAAAGCAGCAACTACTCAATTCCTGTTTTTAACAACAATGATTATACAGTTGCAAACACTGTTGACGATCTGGATAAAGCAATTAATAATTTAGAATTTGGAAGTAAAAAAATAAGAGAAAAGGAAAAATTCTTTGATCAAGATGGGGGTACAACCCAATTGGTCGAGAGTCTACAAATTGTTTCTAAAAATAATAAGAAACAATCTTTAAATTCTATGAATTTTGATTCTTTTGAAGAATGATTTAACAATTCAAAAGATGTTAAAAAATTAGCAAAGTTAGCAAAAAAAGAAAATAAAAAAATGAATAAAAATATGAAAAAATAAGGCAAAAATTATGAAAAAAGAGAAAGTTATTGTTGGTCTTAGTGGGGGAGTTGATTCTTCAGTTACAGCTGCAATATTATTAGAACAAGGTTATGAAGTTGAGGGTCTTTTCATGAGAAACTGAGATAGTAACTTAAATAATGATATTCTTGGTAATAACTTAGAAGGAGATATTTGCCCTCAGGAACAAGATTATTTAGATGCCAAAAAAGTGGCAGAAAAATTAAATATAAAAATACATAGGATAGATTTTATAAAAGAATATTGAGATTATGTTTTTGAATATTTTGTAAGTGAATACAAAAAAGGAAGAACACCAAATCCAGATATTTTATGTAACAAATATATCAAATTTGATAAATTTTTAGATTATGCCATTAACGAATTAAAAGCTGACTACATTGCAATGGGACACTATGCTGGAGTTAGGTTTAATGAAAAAAATAATGAATTTGAATTGATCAGAGGTTTTGACGAAAATAAAGATCAAAGTTATTTTTTATGCCAATTAAATCAAAAACAACTATCCAGAACAATGTTTCCACTACAAAGATATGAAAAAAGCGAAATCAGAGAGATAGCTAAAAAATATGACTTAATAACTGCAGAAAAAAAAGATTCAACTGGAATATGTTTTATTGGAGAAAGAAACTTTACAAAATTCTTGCAAAACTATATACCAAACCAACCAGGAGATATTGTCGATATAAAAACAAACAAAAAAATATCAGAACACATTGGCGTTATGTATTACACAATTGGTCAGAGAAAAGGTCTTAATTTAGGTGGTCAAAA
Organism: Spiroplasma monobiae MQ-1; assembly: GCF_002865545.1. Lineage (NCBI taxonomy): Bacteria > Bacillati > Mycoplasmatota > Mollicutes > Entomoplasmatales > Spiroplasmataceae > Spiroplasma > Spiroplasma monobiae. Next base: position 317,158 of record NZ_CP025543.1, read on the forward strand.
AGAACCTTATTATGTTGCTAAAAAAGATATTGAGAACAAAATTCTGTATGTGTCACCATTAAGTGATGAAAGTTATTTAGAATCAAAACAATGTATAGTAGAAGAATTCAATTTTATTGCAAATTATAATAGTTACTTTGATTCAAATAAATTTGAATGTAGTGCCAAATTTAGATACAGACAAAAAGATGTTAAAGTAGAAGTAGAAGTTATTAGTGAAAATAAGATAGTTATAACTTACAAAGAACCTGTAAGAGCAGTTACTGAAGGTCAAGAAGCAGTTATTTACCTTGGAGAAGTATGCCTTGGTGGTGGAGTTATTGATAAAGTTTTAAATAATTAGATAAAATAAGTTAAAATAAATATGATTTAAAGAAAGAGGAATGTTGTATGTTTTTAGCAGGAAATACAAGCACAATAGTTATTGGAGTAGTTGTTTTAGTTGTTTTAGTATTTGTTATTGTTTCATCAATTACAAGTAAAAAAGCACAAAAAGTTGAGCAACAAAAGAGAAAAAAGGTAGTTAAAGAAGAAATCAAAAATTATCTTGCAAAAACTCAAAATATCAAAAACATTAAAATTGAATATGAAAAAGTTTATGCAAGAAAAGGTCAAGAATATAAATACAGAGATGTATTTGATGTTGTTGTTCAAATGTATGAACCAAAAACCAATAAACTAGTTTCAACAAATGCTTACGAAGTTGAAGGTATTACAACAAAGTCTGGAAAAAATAACTATGTAACTGCATGACAAGTTAATGGTGAAATTGATCTTGAAAACACTCAAAGAAGAATTGCTATTGCTGAAAAAAAAGTAAAACTTACTAAACAAGAAAAAGTGGTACTTAAACAAGAAGAAAAGGCTAAAGCGGTTGAATATAAAGTGCAAGTTAAAGAAGAAATGAAAAATATTAAAGTTGAGAAAAAAAATCAAAAAGAAAATAAAGATGCGAATCTTCAATTGGACAAAGCCATTAAAATGACAACAGTTAAGTTTATACCAAGAAGAAATAAATAACATATTTTAAATATGTTTTTTTTGTTTAGAAAGGAAATAAAATATGAAAAATAGTATTAGAGTAACCAAAGAAGACTTTAAAAGATACATGGCTGAATGCCCTAAAATTGCTTGAATATTTCATAGTCTTGATAATTTTAAATTAGCAGTAAAACTTAAAAAAGAGAAGAAAATTGAAACACATTATAAAGTTGAAATTGAAAAGGATGGAAATTACGATACTTCATCTGGTTTTAATGCAATTGATCTTTATTCTGACTTGTTGGAAAAAGAAGATAATGAATTAAGCAAAACTGAATTAAAGCAAAAAAATATGTTACTTAAACAAATGGAAGATCTTAATGGTTTTGAAATATCTGGTTTACCTGCAGAAACTATTGTTGATGGTAATTCTGTTGGGGACGCTGCTAGGGAATACTTTATTGAAAAACTATATAAAGATAATTTAAAAGATAAAACAAACTTTGAATTCTTAGATTTTCAAGAAAAAGGTTATGAAGAAACTATAGAAGAAACTAAAAAGGCTTTACAAGACAACAAAGTAAAATATCTTTTTGAACCTTCTTTTGAATATATGGATTCAATGTTAAGAGTTAGATGTGACGTTTTAATAAATCATGGAAATAGACATGTAACAATTGTTGAATTTAAAGCATCTACTCAATCAAAAATTGTTCATTTCTTTGATGTTATGTACCAAAAAAAAGTTTTAGAAAAAAATGGTTATATTGTAGATGATGTTAACGTTGGGTTAATAAATAAAAATTATGTAAGAGGTATTGGAATAGATGAAAACAGATCAAATTTTCTTATTTCTTTTTACGAAATGGATTTTGAAAATGAAGTAAAAGATAATTTGGAAAAAATTAAAAAACCAAAATCTGATGAGTCAGACTTAAATTATTCACAATTAATAAGAATAACTGACAAGTTAGAAAATACAAAAAAAGATTGTGGTCTAAATAAAATGATAATTGGTATGGAAGACAATGGATTCGATTTTGATGAAACTATTCTAGAAATATCTAAATCTTTTGAAAATTCAAATATTTTAAATAACACTAATTGTGGAAAAGTTTCATTTAACTATACTAAATACAATTATTCTATTAAAGAATCTGCTTGTCATCATGTTGTTAGGTATTATGATAAAAGTAAGTTTAATCTATATGAATTAACAAGATTCAAACCAAAAGCTGCAATTGTCCACTCAAGAGATGAAAAATCTATATATATTGAAAATATTGTGGATGTTGAAAAATCACAATTTAATGAAGATAAAGGTTCGTTGTTCAAAAAAGATGAGTTAAGAATTATAAGAACAGTAAGAAGTTATTTACAAAAAAATAAAATTGAAGCTAAAGATATTATTAGAGAAGATGGTATAGACTCATTAATGTCTCTTTTAAAAGATTATTATAAATATCCTGTTTATATGTATGATTTTGAAACTGTTAAATGAGCAATTCCAAAATATGATAATTCTTGATCTTATGAACAAATACCATTTCAATATTCAATTCATGTAATCGACAATCCTGATTATGATTTTAATGATCCAATAAACACAATGAAACATTTAAATTTTATTGCAGATAAACAAGAAGATCCAAGACCAGAGTTTTTAGTAAACTTTATTAGAGATTGTTTTGCATATGGCCCTGGAGTTTATGTTGCATATAACAAATCTTTTGAAAGAGGAGTTATTAAAAATATGATTTATTCATATCCTGAACTTTCCAAGCCTCTTGAATATATTTATCACAACACAATTGATTTAATGGAATTCTTTAAAAAGAAAGAAGATAATTGATTAATTTATCACCCTGACTTTAGGGGGTCATATTCAATTAAAAAAACTCAACCAGGTTTAGATAGTTCTTTAAGTTATAAGGATTTAAAAATTAACAAAGGTGATAAAGCAAGTCAAACTTTTAGACAATTTTTAGATAATGTAATAAGTCAAGAAGAATATGAAATAATATTAAAAGAAGATATGCTTAAGTATTGTGATAGAGATACTCTTGCTATGATTGTTGTTTTACAAAGGGTTGTAGATATTGTTAAGGAATATAATCCTAATTTTGAAATGGATATCAAAAAACTATTGGAGGAAGAAAAAAATGCATAAAGTTATATTTTGTGGAACTCCCCAAATTTCTGTGGAAATCTTAAAGGGCTTGGAAAATACTGGTGTTGAAATTATAGGGGTTATAACACAACCTGATAAACAAGTTGGAAGAAAAAAAGAAATCAAATTCTCACCAGTTAAAGAGTATGCCTTAACAAAAGGATACACATTATTTCAACCTTATAAAATTGGAGATATTCTCGAGGATTTAAAAAAATTAAATCCTGACTTTATGTTAACTTGTGCATATGGACAATTCATTACCCAACCAATTTTAGATTTATTTAAAAATTGCATAAATACACATGCAAGCATTTTGCCTAAATATCGTGGAGGAAGTCCAATACAATTTGCCATCATGAATGGGGAAAAAACCACTGGAATATCTCTTATGAAAATGGTAAAAAAGATGGATGCTGGAGAAGTTTATTATCAAGAAGAAATTGAAATTGATGATGAAGATAATTCTGAAACACTATTTAATAAAATGGCTGTTTTGGGTAAGAGAATGGTTGAAGAAAAACTTTTAGATATATTTGAAGAAAAAATAAAAGGAATTGATCAAGACGAATCAAAGGTTACTTTTGCTTATAATTTAAAAAATGAACAAGAAGTCATTGATTGAAATAATTCTGCTTTTGAAATAAATAACTTCATTAGAGCTTTAAGTCCTCAACCAATTGCTTTTACATTCATAAACGAGGAGAGAATAAAAATAAAATCAGCAAGGGTTATAAAAGACGAGGAAAATTTAGCTACTTTGGATAGAATTTTTGCAAATGGTGAAGTTATTTCAACAGATAAAGAAGGGATAATAGTTAATACTTCAAATGGGTATCTAAAAATACTAGAAATCCAAAGAGAAGGTAAAAAAATGGTTAGTGCATCAACTTTTAATGATCCTAATTCGCCTATAAAAACCGGAGTTAAATTTGGAAAATAAATTACTTAAAAGGTGATTTTTTAATTTAAATAATTTTCCACTAAAATGTACTAAAAATGTAATTTTTTATATATAATTGAGTTAGAAATATCAAAGGGAGATTAATTTATGTCAGTAAACGATTTAAGACCTGGAAGTACATTCTTATATGATGGAAACATCTTTGTTGTTTTAGAAAACTCATTTTCAAAAACAGGAAGACAACAAGGTAAAGTTACAGTTAAGGTTAAAAACCTTAGAACTGGAGCTAGAGTTGAAATAACATTTACAGGTGGAGAAAAAGTAGATAAAGCTTTAATTGAAAAGAAAGATATGCAATATCTTTATAATGATGGAACAAATTGTGTTTTAATGAATACAGAAACTTACGAACAAGTTGAGATAGCTTCATCAAAATTAGAGTGAGAATTAAAATTCATTACTGATGGAATAATGGTTAAAATGACTGAATATGATGGAGAAATCCTTGGTATTACAATTCCAGAAAAAATTGAACTTACAATAATTGAAGCTGAACCAGCTGTAAAAGGGGACACTACAAGTGGCGCTCAAAAGAAAGCTAAAGTGGAAACTGGTTTAGAAATAACTGTCCCTTTATTTATCAAAGAAGGCGAAAAAGTATTAATTAATACAACTGATGGTAAATATGCTGGAAGAGCAAATTAAAAATAAAAGAAAACTAAGAGGTATTTGTATATGTACATTTCTATAGATAGAAATTCTAAAGGAAATTTAGAGATCGATGAAAAAATCTTAAGTAAAATTATAGAGTTTGATGTTACATCAAATGCTGTGGGTTACAGAGATATCAAAGCATCAGTAAGTATTCATCAAGAAACTAACTTGTTTGTTGTTGTAAGGGTTTACACAATTGAAAAGGGTAAATTTCTTATGGACGGCATAAAGGTAGCTTCAATAATTAACGAATCAATGTATAAAACATTGAGAATTAAACCAAAGAACATTGCGTTCTCATTTATAAAATAGGTATTAAAACCTATTTTTTTGTATAATAGAGTGCTATAATATGCTTTAAAAAAGTCTAGAAATAGTGTATAATGATTTTGTATTTAAATGGAGGAACTAGGTATGGCAGCAGCTAAAACATCAACAAAAAAGACTACAACAAGTAAATCAACTATAAATGGAAAACCTGGAACAACTGATTATGTAAATCAAAAATTCGGACCAAAAGCTTTAGCTTTGATTAATAAATATAACTTACAAACAGATGAAAGTTACAAAAAATTAATATCATCTTTTGAAAGAATTGATTCATTACCAAAAAATGATCCAAGAAAACCTAATTTAGTTGACTTATGAGAAGGAGAATTTAATAGAATTTTCAAACACTTCTGAGAAAACTATGCTATTGGTCAAAAGAGAAAAGATAATGGCGTATCAGGTTGAAAAGAAAGACTTGATGTTAAACCTGCTGCTATGTCTCCAGATCAAAAGAGAAAAGATTTAATGACTAAACTTACTCCTGGTAATGTTTCTACAAATAGAAATACTAAAGAAGAAATTCTATCAAGAGCTGGTTATGTAAGCCAAGTTAAAACTGAACAGTTTAACTTTACAGCTGTTCCAAGAACTGGACAAAACATTTACGAAATTGAAAATCTTTTAAGTGCTGCAGAAGAAAAAGGGATGGGAGAACCAGAAAGTATTTTACAAAATGGTTTTGGAGTTGCTTCAAAAGTTGAATCAACTATTGATGAAACACCATCAAACGAAAAAATGTCAATTGATGAAGAAACAGAGTTGATGACTTCACAAGCCGTACCAGATCCAAATTTATTAGACTTTATTAATGAGGGAAAAGTTTCAAATGAATCATCAAATGAATCATCAAATGAAACACAAAAACAAGAAATGAATAATACAAATAACAATGATAACTTAGGATATGTTGCAAGAGAAAATATGTCAAGAGAAGAATTTAATAGAGCAAATAATATATACTTTGATGAATCACAAAATTCAAATGAGGATGATAACTTAGCTGCTTTAGAACTGGGAACAGAATTTTTCCAACAACATTTAACTGAAGATTTAATTGGTCAAGGTCATGTTGAAATAAATGAAGGTCTTGCAAAGAGAGAATATAATGCCAAAGATGAAATTGTTGCTCCAGAAAAGAGAAATATAGTTTCAAAAGAGGGGTTTGAAATATCTGTTAATCCAGAAAAAACTGATTTATCAGGTAAAGTTTTATATGAATCAAAATCATCTGGATCAAAAAAACCTTATCACGAAGAAAATCCAGTTGGATACTATCCAATGAATTATGATGCAGCTAAAAGACCTGCAATGCATGATTTAATGGCTGCTCACCAAAGAGAAGGTAAGGCTCTTGATGAAATGACTCAAAAAATTGAGTTCCTAAGAGAGTTGAGAAATGATCGTCGTCATAGAATTAATATGATGAAAATTGAACGTGCAAATAGCTATATAGTTGCTCGTGCTAGAAGATTAACTGAAGCTCGTGAATTAAAAAGACTTAAAAAACGTGAAGAATTTAATCTAAAAGCTATTGAAAAAGCTGAAAGATTAAGAAGATTACAAGAACGTCAAAAATTAATAGAATTGATGAAAGAACGTCAATTAAAGAGAAATGAAGAAAAACGTGTTGCTACAGTTTTAAGATTAGAACGTGAAAGACGTCTTGAGAGAGATGCTAAATACAGAACAGAAATTGCAAGTATTGATGCACAAATTAGACACGAACAAGAAATGATTAAACGCACAGAATTAAAAATGAAAGCATACTTTACAAAAGTTCATGATGACCAATTATTTGACAAATCATTAAAAATTGCTAAAGAAACTACTCCAAACTATAAATCAATAGAACAAAAAGCGGAAGTGCTACAACAATTAGAAGAGCAAAAACGTAAAGATAGAGTAGAAAAAATAAGTAGAAAATTTATTAAAAATATTAAATAGTCAAATCATGGGCAAGAATTAACTAAAACTTGTCCATTTTTTGTATAAATTTGAAAAGGGGTGTATTTTATGACTAATAAAAAAAGCAAAGTTGTTAACAGAGTTCCTAAGATGAAAATATTGGAAGATGCCAAACTGGGTATAAACACAATAAATTCTCTTTCTGGAAAAATAGGATCTACACCTATTAAAAACACTAGTGATACACCAGAAGTTCACCAAGCAGTTCAAAAAATGCAAATAAGACAAATGAACCCAAATGATGAGAAAAGAACCGATTCAAGAACAAGGCATATTGAAAAGGTAAGGAACAAAACTCAAGTAATAAATGAGAAACTTTCAATTCTAGAACAAAGAAAATTGGGTTATGTAAGTAATAAAAAACTTGATTACGAAAAAGAATTAGAAAGAAAAAGATTGGAATCAAAAAGAAAAGTTAAAAAGTCTTTATTCCAAAATGATGATTATGTAAAAATGAACCAGCAAGCAGCTAATTTATTTTCACAAGATATTCTAGTTAAATCAAAAATTAAAGATACAAAAGATAACTTAAAGGGAAGAAACCAAAAAGTTTCTGATTTAAAATCAATGTTTGATACTTCAAGTTCAAGTAAAATTTCTTTCAAATCTAACAATAATGTTGTTAATACAAAAAGAATAACAAAAATATTAGGAGATATACCTTTTGGTTCTGAATCAACTGAGTTTTTCTTAAAAGCTCAAGAAAAGCAAAATCAAAGAATTTTTTCTTCTCCATTAGATGACTATAAAGTTGAAAAAGAAGAAAAATTAGAATTAGAAGAGCAAATTGATTTAAAAGAAGATATTTTAGAGCAAATTAATCAAGAAGAAATAATTGATTTAAAAACAATTAATCAAATGGCTAAAAAATATCAACAGGATGCTGAAAAAATAAGAAAAGAACTTGAAAAACAAAATGATAAAAAGCTTAGTTCATATGATATTTCAAGCATTTATAATAGAATTTTGGGTAGTGCAAAAACTACTAAGATCAGCAGGGTAGAAAAACCTAGATTAGAAGGTAATACATCAACTGGTATTGATATAAGCAAAAGACCATCAATAGCATTTGAAAAGAAATAGAATTAGAGGGAATCGTAATGGCTAAAAAAAATAATTACAAAAATGAAAACGATTTCTCTTTATTATCAACAAAAGTCAGAACAAGGGTAAAAAATTTAATTGATAAAAGACTTACAAGTCAAACAGTTATGCTATTTGCGCAAGAATATGAAGCATATGATATTGATTTTCGTGAAGAATTAATTGAATACATTAATTTCTTAATGGAAATTGAAAGAGAAAAGTGAATGAATGAATCAGCTTATCTTTATGAAAAACAAAAAGTTGGATCTTTTGGAAGTTTAAAACAAAATGATTTTTATAAAAAGCAAGAAGAACTTAAAAAATTCCAAGAATATCTTTCAAAAGACAGAACAAGTGCTACTCAAAAGGCAATTGAAGATTCTAGAAGAGAAGTTCTTGTTAAAAAACCTGAATCTCCAGAGTTTGTGAATAAAGCATCTAATAAAAATGTAAAATCAATTGAAAAAAATTCAATTAACAGAATGTTATTGGAAGCAAAGGCAAGAGAAGAAAAAGAAGCAAGAGAAGCAAGGTTGAGAGAAACTAAAAGAGCTGAAGAAGAGCGTAAAGAACAATTGGCGAAACAAAAAGAGTTAGAGAAAAAGAAAAAAGAAGCAATTAAAAAATCTAAAGAAAAAAATGCAAGTAAAAAATTAGAGAAAAAGCCAAGTAAAAAATCAAAAGTTCAAGTTCAACCAATAATTGATAGAAACTATGAAAAAGAGCAAGCAGAAAAAGAAAAATTATGAAAAGAACTTTACGGTAAAACTAGAGAAGAAACTTTAAATGAAAGAAAGACTGAAAACGAATTTAAGGAAAGTTTTGTTGAATATGATAAAAAGCCAAACTTTAATTCAACTAACGAAATTCAAAAATCGTTTATGATATTAGGGTATGAATTTTCTATTGATGAAGTTACTGACCCTAAAAATAGATATTTTAGTTTTTGATATAACTTGAAAAAAAGAGTTAAAACTTCGAATATTTCTATTTGATTGAGTATTCATCCAAATAAGCAAAAATCAATTCTTAATAAAAGATTAAGAATTGAAACAAATATTGGGATATGAGATAAATTGAAAGCTATATTTAATGTAAAACCAAAAGTACAAGTAGTTAAAAAAGAAAAATCAAAACGAAAAGAAGTTAAAAAAGAAATAAAAAAAATTGAAATTAAAAAACAAGAAAAAGAAAATAAAATTATAAGCGAAAGCAATTAAATTCTAAATTAAGGAAAGTGTGAATTAAAATATGTATTATGCAATTGGAGTATCGGCATTTATATTGTTTATAGCAATTACATTGATTATTGCTATATCTGTTGTAATAAAAGTTAAAAAGCCGAAAAAAGTATTAAAGCAAATAACAAGTCATACATACTTTACAAATGAAACCCACGGAAAAGAGAAATGATGAGTCTCTAAAGATGGTAACTTTGAAAAGAAATGAATGGAAGTTCAGGATTACGATTTTAAAATTAGATATTTTGACTATGAAGAAAACTTTTCGGAAGGTTTTTTAAACTCTAAATTCGTAAGGACAAAAATATTCTTATATGATTTAATGGATATAAATGCTGTTAACAAGACAATTGACAGAATAAAATTATATGCAAATTGTCTAGAAAATATTTGATGAAAAAAATATAAAATTCTTTTAACAACATCTTTTAATGAAATGCCTCAAATTACACAAGCGCCAGAATATTTCTTTTATAAATACTATTTCAAACTAATTTCTAAATTAAGAAAAGTGATGTCTACATATCTTTGTGAATACATAATACCAAATGTAATCATTACTGAATTAAGTCAAGATAAATATAAAAAATATAAAATTAATATATCAAATGATCCTAAGAAAAATATTTTGTTTGCTTTTGAACAAGTTTCTCAGGAGGCAGATGATTTTTCAAATGAAATTCATGAGGAATTCAATAAGGAATTAGCTCAGAAGGGACCTGAATGGAAAGTTGACTATTCAACTAAAAATGACCCTTTAAGTTTATTCTTGCCTGAAGAAATTGTTAGAAAAAATATGTTGAGAAAAAAAATAGTAGTTTTATCTAAAAAATACAAAATTCCATTTAATGGAAATGTTGAAGAAACAGTCAAAAAGCTTGAAATATACTTAAATAGTGTTGAACAAGACAAAATAAACTCAATAAAACAACTGGTATCTAGTTTTAAAGAAGAGGCTGGAAATTAAAAACACACTATTTAAATAGTGTTTTTTTAATAAATAATTCAAATATAATTCTTTTTAAAGCAATAAAATTATATAATAAAGAGTATATGGGGGTACTTCATGTTATATACAGCAAGTGACGCAATAAATTTAGTTTATAAAATAATAGGTAAAACCTTAGCTTTAATGGGTGAGGGTTTTAAAAATGATAAAGAAAAACAAAAACAAGTTGCCTTAAACTTAAAAGAATTCTACAGATATTCAATGAAAAAAAGAGTTCATACTGAAAGCGAAATAATTTCTTGTGGTGAAACTTTTAACTGAAACTTTATTTCAGAATCAGAATTGGTAGATCTAAAAAAGTTATTTTTAGAAAACTGTTTAATTACAACAACTGAAAATCATTATTTAGATCATGAATATGTGGTTCAAGAATTAAACAAACTTTATGATAAAGCTTTAGAAAATACTTTTATTGTTGATAGAGAAATGATTGATTGAGATAAGACAATTAAAATGATTGAATCAAGATTTTTATCATGAGTTCATGCAAAAAACTTGAAACAAGATAAAGATTTAAAAGAAAAATTGCTGTCAATTATGGCTAACTTGAACGAAAAAGAGGAAGTTTCATACTATTCAAAATATAATATCTTAATTGAAACATTAAGAAACTTTAAAAAATTTGTTGAGGATTATGAAAATGGTATTGTAGCTCCAACACCTGAAAATCACAGATACTATGAGAAAAGTAAAATAAGTATGGATGGTTTAAAGTTCATGGATGAAAAGGATTTTGTAGTTTATCTTGATTATGACCAAATACTAGATCAATTACAAAAATTACCAGATAATTCTGAATTGTGAGACTTCAATTTCACTTTAGAACTAAATATTAGAATTTTCTTTTCAAGTATTTTAAGCAATATTATTACTTCTCAAACAATAAGTGTTTGAGGTGCAAAAGCTGAAATGATTAGAAGTAATGGTGGGTGATTAATTTCTAGAGAAAAAGAATCATTTAAAAATTTATATATTGCATTGACTCAATCAAATGAAAAAATACAAAGTTTAATATCTTTATCAACTAAGCGATTAAATAGAAATTTAATTCAATTAGTTAAAGACTTAATGATTAAATTCAAAAATAAATCAGGTGATGACCTATACAATCCTGTAATATTGAATTCTTACTTTGAGCAAATCGATAAATTAATTAAATATCACGAAGCTGGAGTTGCTGATTCATTTTTATCACATCCAAATGAAATGTTAGATGGTTTTAACATTAAATCAGCTGATGCTTTATTGGATTTTGAAAATATGTCAAGAATAGCTGATGCTTTAGTTGAATTAGATTCAAACCTTTCAAACCAATCAAAAGGTGATTTATTAAGAACAATTGAGTTTATTAAAAAAATAAGTGATCTTGAAGAATTTTAAATCGTTATAATGACGATTTTTTGAGTTAAGGAGAATAAAATATGTCTTGTTGCAAATGTGAAGAATTGCTTAATAGTTGTACTTGTATAGTTTTGGAGTGCGAATGTAATAAATCAATTAATTGTTGATGTTGTTTATATAATAATTGAGAACAAATTGATTCAAAGCACTCTCTTACATTTAACTTTATTAACTATTATAATGAAATAAACAAATTAAAATCTGTTCCTAAGTTGTTTAAAAAGGGCATAAAGAGCTTATTGAATGATTTAAAACAAAACAATAATAGCTTAAATAATCTAAATAAAACAGATTATATGAATCTAATTGATTCAAAATTTGATCCAGTTAAAATTGCTTCAATTATTGAAGAAGATAACATTGCGAAATTAATTTATTTTATAAACAAGTTGGAATTTTATGTAGAAATGTCGATTATATTAATTGAGATGAATAAGACATTAGACTATGAAATATCTTATTTGGAGATATTTTCAGTTAGTGATGCAATTGAAGAATTAATACCTTCAATTGTTAAGGTTTTTGCCTCAATTGAAAAAACATTAGACAGTTCTGTAGAATATGAAACTTTGAAAGAAAAACTTTATAGTTTTGATGTTGTTTCAACTAATTTAAGAAGTATGTTAGACATTAAAATACTTAACAATAGGTAATTATTTGTTATAATTAAAAATGTTACATATATAAAAGGAGATATTTATATGAAATTTAGTGCAAAAAAAGTTGCCGAAAAAGGCCAAGGAACATGAATAGTTACAATAGATGGTAAAGAATGAGAAGAAGCTGTTAAAAAAGGTAAAAACAAAGCTGCTGCAAGTATTGAAATACCTGGATTTAGAAAAGGTAAAGCACCAAAAGAAAAAATAGAACAATATTTAACACCAGTTAAGTATTTAAATGCAGCAGTTCAATCAATTATGGAAAAAGCTTGAGCATTTGCAAGAGATCAAAAATCTGATATTGAACCATTTACATCACCAGTACCTACACCTGTAAAAATTAGTGAAAAAGAATGTGAATTACACTTCATTTTTGACTTAAAGCCTGAAATTAAAATCGGAGAATACAAAGGTCTTAAAGATAAAGAATTGGTAAAAGAAGAAGTTAAAGTTACAAAAGAAGAATTAGATAAAGCAATTGACCAATACAGAGAAAGATTTGTAATGGAAAAAATTAAAGAAGATGGAGCAAAAATTGCAAAAGGCGATGCTGTTACATTTGACTTTGAAGGATTTATTGATGGAGAAGCTTTTAAAGGTGGAAAAGGTTTAGACTTTAAATTAACAATTGGAAGCGGACAAATGATTCCTGGATTTGAAGATCAAATGATAGGAAAAACTTTAGGAGAATCCTCAATTAACGTTGTTTTCCCTGAAGACTACACACCTGATTTAAAAGGAAAATCTGCTGAATTCAAATTAAACGTTAAAGAAATTAAAGAAAGAATTTTACCTTCAAAAGATGATGAATTAGTAAAAGACTTAAACTTGCCTGGAATTACAACATTTAAGGAATTAGAAGATAGTTTGAAAAAACAAATTATTGATCAAAAATCAACTCAATCAAAAAATATCTTTGTAAACAAAGTTATTGATATGATTAGAGAAGGTTCAAAAATTGAAATTCCTAAATCAGCAATTAACAAAGAAATTGATACTCTATACAGAGAATTTGAAGCTAAAGTACAAGCTCAAAAATTAACAATGAAAGACTACAAAAAGCAAACAGGTTTAACTGATGAAGATATTAGAAATGAACTATTTGATGATGCTAAAAAACGTATTGAAAGTTATTTAATTACTGATCAAGTAAGAAATACTGAAAAATTTGAAGTTTCTAAAGAAGAAATTGAAGCAAAATATGAAAACTTAGCAAAAACTTTTGGAGTAGAAACTGATTTCATTAAAAACTCTCTATTGCCAGAACCACAAATTAAAGAAGAAATAATTAGAGAAAAAATAGTGGATTTCCTATACTCAAATAATGGTTAAAAAATACAATAAAAAAATTGTATTTTTTTATTTTTTAGCACTTAACACTTGCAAGTGCTAAAAAATGTGTTATCATAATTTTGTACCTAAGGAGGAATATTATGAATAAAAAATTACCTATGTTAATAACTCGTGGTAGTTACATCTATCCAAATTTTGACCAAGTTTTAGAAATTGGTAGAGATAAGACTACTCTTGCTGTTAAAGAAGCTGTAGAAAAATATGAAGGAAAAATCTTAATGGTTTCTCAAAAAAAACCATTAGAAGATGATCCTAAAATTGAAGAATTATTCACATTCGGTGTATTAGCCGAAGTTAAAATCAAAAAAGAATGAAAAGATGGTACATTAACTGTAAATATAAAAGCAATATCACGTGTTGAAACAAGCGATATTGAATTGAAGGATTTTTATATTGCAAATTATGAATTGAAAGATAGCCTAAAAAGCTCAGATAAAGACGCATTAGATAAAATTACAAAATACATCAAAGCGATGATCAGTTCACAAGATGAATTTCCTTCTGAAGTAGAAGAAATAATAAATTCTGCTTCAAGTGATTTAGATCCAAACTTTATTGTTGATAGTGCGGCAAACTTAATGCCATTTATGCCTATCGATAAAAAGCAAGCAATGCTTGAAGAGTTAGATCCCGTAAAAAGAATTGAAATAATCAATGACTTTTTAGATGAAAAACGTCAATCAGCTGATATTGAATCAACAATTAGCAAAAAAATTAAATCAAGAGTTGACGAACAACAAAGAGAATTCTATTTAAGAGAAAAATTAAAAGCTATTAAAGAAGAATTGGGAGATATGGATGGTGAAGGAGACGACTTGGCTAAATATAGAAAACGCCTTGAAACTGAACCTTTCCCAGAAAATATTAAAAAAAGAATATTATCAGAAATCGACAAATGTGAAGGTATGCCAGCAGCTTCATCAGAAGCAAATATTACAAGAACATATATTGATTGAATGATGCAAACACCATGATGACAAAAAACTGAAGAAAAAACTGATCTAAAATTTGCAAAAGATGTTTTAGATAAACACCACTATGGTTTAGATAAAGTTAAAGAAAGAATCATTGAATATTTAGCTGTTAAACAAAATACTAACAAGGTAAAAGGACAAATCATTACATTGGTAGGTCCTCCTGGAGTTGGTAAAACAAGTTTAGCAAAATCAATTGCTGAATCAATGGGTAGAGAATTTGTTAAAATGGCTCTTGGTGGTGTTAAAGATGAATCTGAAATTAGAGGTCACAGAAAAACTTATATAGGAGCAATGCCGGGTAGAGTTATTCAAGGAATGAAAAAATCAGGAGTTAAAAACCCAGTTTTCTTACTTGACGAAATTGATAAAATGGCAAGTGACTACAGAGGAGATCCAGCTTCAGCGATGCTTGAAGTATTAGATCCAGAACAAAACTCAAAATTCTCAGATCACTACTTAGAAGAAGAATATGATTTAAGCGATGTTGTATTCATTGCAACAGCAAACTATCCTGAAAATATTCCAGAAGCGTTATATGACAGAATGGAAATCATTGAACTTTCAAGTTATACTGAAATTGAAAAAATGAAAATTGCAGAAGAATATTTAATACCAAAAGTATTAGATGATCATGCAGTTACAAAAGAACAAGTTATCTTTACAAAGGAATCAATTAACGAAATTATCAAACACTACACTAGAGAAGCTGGTGTTAGACAATTGGAAAGATGAATTGCTTCAATTGTTAGAAAGTTTGTTGTAAAAATGTTAAACAAAGAAATGGAGTCATTAACTGTAACTCCAGAAGTTGTTAATGAATTGTTGAAAAAACGTATCTTTGAACATACAGAAAAAGAAAATGAAGCACAAGTTGGTGTTGTTACAGGACTTGCATACACACAATTCGGAGGAGATATATTACCAATAGAGGTAAATCACTTCCCAGGTAAAGGTGGACTGGTATTAACTGGTAAACTTGGAGATGTTATGAAAGAATCTGCAACAATAGCTTACGACTTTGTTAAATCAAACTACAAAGCGTTTGGTATTCCAAAAGAAGTGTTTAATGAAAATGATATACATATTCACGTTCCGGAAGGTGCTGTACCAAAAGACGGTCCAAGTGCCGGGGTAACAATTACAACCGCTATTGTTTCGGCCTTAACAAACAAACCTGTTCCAAGAGAAATTGGTATGACAGGAGAAATCACATTAAGAGGTTTAGTATTTCCGATTGGTGGTTTAAGAGAAAAATCAATATCTGCTCACAGAAGTGGATTGAAAAAAATATTAATACCATTCAAAAACACTAAAGATATTGAAGATATTCCTGAAGAAGTTAAAAAAGAACTAGAAGTAGTTCCTATACAAAAATATTCAGAAGTATATGAAAATGTATTTGGTATGAAACTAAATGACTTAGTGAGAGAACTTCCAATATCAACTTCAGCAAATGAAGAGGCAAAAAAAGCTCATTAATAATAAAAACAACCTAATTTAACAGGTTGTTTTTATTAATTTTGTGATAATATATCAACAATGAAAATATAAGAAAGGGGAATTTTAATGGATCAATCATTTAGTGTAACAAACAACCCAATTGGTGATGTGAATGTTGCAAGTAAAAAAGAAGAATCTAAAAAGTACATACCAGATGATAAGGTATATAAACTTGTGAAAGAAAAACAAAAATTAAAGTTTTCTTGAATTGTTTTAATATATGGATGAAAATACAAGGCTTTATTTTTAAGTGTTGTATTTGTAGTTACTTTTAGTGCTTTTTTAGTAAGTTTAAATACTTTGTTCCTAAAAAATGTTTTATCTGCAGCTCAAGCAGAAGATTTGACTTATTGAAATTTGAAGTGACATTGATGAATGGCAATAACTGCAGCAGATTTAGTGATGCTTTATTTCTGTACATATATTAGAAACTCTTGTTCAATAATGTTAGCTGTAAGAATAGAAGTTGAATTAAGAAATTTAACAATTAAGAGATTATTAGAGCAAGACATTAGTTATTATTCTGATAAAAAAATAGGTAAATTAATGACTAAGTTAGTTGGTGATACTAATGTTATTGGAAATGAAATATCAGGAATGATTGCTTGGGTAATTCAAGCTCCATTAGTAATAATTATGGGTACTGTTATGATGTTCATAATACATCCACAATTAGCTGTTGTTGCAAGTGTTTCTGTTTATTTATTGACCATATTAGTAATTTTATTCTCATTACAATACCAAAAGAAAGTTAAAAAAGTTAGAGAAGTAATTTCTGACATAAACGGAGATGTTGTTGATAGAATTGGTGCTATTAAATTAGTTAAAGCAACAGGGACTAGAAAATATGAAGAATCAAGATTAGAAACACTTCATGACCCATATATTAAAGCTTTCAAACCTATATCTAAAATTGATGGAACATTGTTAGCAATCCTTATTGC
This sequence comes from Spiroplasma monobiae MQ-1, assembly GCF_002865545.1. Taxonomy (NCBI): domain Bacteria; kingdom Bacillati; phylum Mycoplasmatota; class Mollicutes; order Entomoplasmatales; family Spiroplasmataceae; genus Spiroplasma; species Spiroplasma monobiae. The sequence goes on from NZ_CP025543.1 coordinate 334,392, forward strand.
ATCTGATGTTGTTATAAATTTAATTATGATAACTGTTGCGATTTCATTTTATAGAAATGAATCTGGAATGATGACAGAAACTTTACCTGCATTTATTTCTGCAATGGTTGGTTTAACAAGACCTTTATGACAAATTGCAGCTATTATTCCAGGTCTTTCTAGAGCGTCAGCTTCTTCAACTCAAATTTATGAAACAATTGAACAAGATCCTATTTTAGATGACAATGAAAAAAACGGATTATTATTTGATGAAAATATTTCTAAAATTGAATTTAGACAAGTTAAGTTTAATTATCCAGAAAAACCAGAAGTTAATATAGTTCCGAAACTAGATTTAGTTCTAGAAAAAGGAAAATCTTATGCCTTTGTTGGAGAAACTGGAAGTGGTAAATCAACAATTTCTAAATTATTATTAAGATTTTATGACCCAACAGAAGGTTGCGTTCTTGTAAACGATAAAAATGTTAAAGATTTCAATTTAAAAAGTTACTTAAGCCATGTTGGTTATGTCGAACAAGAACCTTCAATAATATTTGGGGATGTATATGACAATGTAAGGTATGGTTACTTTCAAGCAACTGAAGAAGAAGTCCATGAAGCTTGTAAAAAAGCACAAATTGACAAAATCATTAATAGTTGACCATATGGTTACCAAACAGTTCTTGGTGAACGAGGATTGTTATTGAGTGGTGGGCAAAAACAAAGACTTGTTATTGCAAGAATACTTTTAAGAAACCCAGAACTTTTAATTTTAGATGAAGCAACAAGTGCTTTAGACAATATTGTAGAAAAAGAAATTCAAGCTCAATTAAATGAACTAATGAAAGACAAAACATCAGTAATTATTGCTCATAGGTTAAGTACTATAAAAGATGTTGATCAAATATTTGTTTTAGCTCCAGGTAAGGGAATTGTTCAACAAGGGACTTATAAAGAGTTAATAAAAGTACCAGGTAAATTTAAAGATTTACATGATGCTGGAAATGCTTAAAAAAACTAACCATAAAGGTTAGTTTTTTTATGCTATTATTCAATTAGGAGTTGAAATTATGAACAAACCTCTAAGTTTCTTGTTGAGACCAACATCTCTAAAAAATATAATAGGACAATCACATTTAATAAATAATAAATATGGATTAATAACAAAAATGGTTGAAAACAACTTTCTTGCTAATCTAATTTTTTATGGTCCTCCCGGGGTTGGAAAAACTTCAATGGCTATATCTATTGCGAAAGACTTAAACGCTAAATTTGAATTTTTTAATGCTTCAAACGATAAAAAGGACAAACTTCAAAAACTTATCGATTCTTCAAATCATGAAGAACAATTGGTTTTAATAATTGATGAAATTCATAGAATGAATAGAAATATTCAAGATTATTTACTTGAATATATTGAATCTAAAAAGGTAATAGTTTTTTTAACAACAACTGAAAATCCTTACTTTGTAATAAATCCAGCAATTAGAAGTAGATGCACTATCTTAAAATTGCAAGAAATAAATACACAAGAAATGAAAGAGGGTCTGAAAAGAGTTATTAAAAATAATAATATAGAATTAAATATTGAACAAGATGCATTTGATAATTTGTGTGAACTTTCAAACGGAGATTTAAGAGTTGCTTTAAATGCAATTGAAATAATTACAAATCTTTATTCAAAAGAAAAAGTGAATAATGAAGTTATAAAATCAATTTTTGACCAAGCAGTTACAAAAGGAACTGGTGAAGGTGATGAATATCACGATCTTAAATCAGCTCTTCAAAAATCAATTAGAGGAAGTGACGTTGACGCATCACTTCATTATTGAGCAAGATTAATGGCTATTGGTGATTATGAAGTGTTAATGAGAAGAATGATTATAATGGCTTATGAAGATATAGGACTTGCAAATCCAACAATAACAGTAAGAGTTTATCAGGCTTGCCAAATCTTTAGGCAAATTGGGATGCCTGAGGGAAGAATAATTTTGGGTCTAGCAATAATTGAAATGGCCTTAAGTGAGAAATCTAATTCATCTTATTTGGCTTTAGAAAAAGCTCTAGAAGATGTTAAACAAGGTCTAGCACCACCAATACCACCATATCTAAGAGATAATCACTATAAGAATGCACATAAATTAGGTCATGGTATTGGATACAAATACGCTCATGATTATCCAAATGATTGAGTAGATCAACAATACTTGCCTGATGAAATAAAAGACATTACTTATTTTGAGTTTAAGCCACACAGCGCTTATGAAAAAAAGTTAATGGAAATCTATATAAAATTTACAAATAAAAATAATATAAAATAATATAAGTGAAAGAGAGGTATTTAAATATGAAAACTAGTATGCAAATTAAAGAAGAATTAGCTAGTCAAGGTTATATTTGAATGCCTACATACAAAGATATCTTACAAAAAGTATGATATCAAACAGAAACTTATTTTGATGATGATGAAACTGTTTTATCAGCTCTTTGGGCAAGTTTTAAAAGATATGATGATGAAATGGTTGGGATAGTTTTTATTACCTCAAAAAGAACTTTTACACTAGAGATTTTAGATAATGATACAAGTACTCAAATTAGATATTTACCTTTTGATTCTTATTCATTACAAAAAATTCAGTTACAATTTTCTAAAAATCCTGGAGGATTACATTATGTATCTCTCCAAAACGATAGTTTTGGAAATGGTGTAACTTTTGCAACCCCAAATAGAGAAGTGGCTCAACACTTTGTAGATACTCTTGCAGGAAGGACTAATGGTGAAATTGAACTTCTTCCCGATTCAGATAATCCTTTATTAGCTGAAAATGAAAGAGAACAAGTTATTGATAAGAACTTAAATAAAGCAGAAGAGATTGTACCTCATAAGTTCGAAAAGAAACATGAAGAAATAAAACCTATGAAGGAATTTGATGGATGAAGAAAAGCACCACCAGAAGCAAAAGAAAAAGTAGTTGAAATTAAAGTTGTTCCACCTAAAAAAACAAAGCCAAAAAAAGAAAAGAAAAATGGTTATGGTTCAAAATGACAATCAAAAACATGGTTACTTTGATTTTTATTGCCTGTAGGAGTTTTGGGGTTAATACTTGCAATTATATTTATAATTTAAGGAGTGTTTATGAAGAATAAAATCAATTACTATAAATTAGCTATATTTATATGTCTAATCGCACAAGTGATTAGTTTTTTTGATTTTCTAATTGTGACAACTTTCTTAATAATTAATTTAAATTTTATATTCAAATTAATTAAGTTACCATTTTCCAAAAATAAAAAGGGGACTTTAAAATCGTTTGCATTTATATTTATTTATATTACTTTTTGAACTATGTTTTTATTTATTGTTTTTGGATTTACTTTATTTATAACTATAAAATTTAGTTCTCCAAAAATAGATTTTAAGTTATTGGAAATATTTTATTTAGTAATTCCATTCATATTTAATACTTTAATATTTAAATTACATAGAGATAAAATTATAAGGATTATAGAATTTAGAAGAGTAGAACCTAAAAGACAAGATGAATTTATAAATATAATTTCCTCGAAAAATATAATAATTTCCTATATAAAAGAGATAAAGCCTCTTTAAATTAAAAAAATTATTTTTTAATTTAAAGAGGAGGACAAAATGAATAAAATTATAAAAATAAATAATGTATCTAAAGAGAAAATAATAAAAAATGTAAACTTATCAATTTCAAATGGAGAATGTATATCTATTATGGGTAACAGTGGAGCTGGTAAGACAACTCTTGCAAATATAATATCTGGATTGGAAAAACCAACATCAGGCAATGTGCTTTTTGACGGTGTTGATATAGTCCAACTAAAAGAACCTAATCTAACAAAGTTTAGATCTATAGCAATTTCTTATATATTTCAAGACTATAAATTAATAGAATATTTAAATGTTGAACAAAATATAAAATTTATTGAAAAAAATAACAAAAGTTATATTGATGAAAAAAAATACAATAAACTAATAAATGATCTTGGATTAACAAAAATTGAAAAGAAAACTGTTAGTCAATTATCTGGTGGACAAAAACAAAGAGTTGCAATAGCAAGAGCGATGATAGGAGAGTCTAAAGTTATAATAGCAGATGAACCAACAGCAGCTTTGGATATGGTTAATAAGAAAATTGTTTTAAATGAATTAAAGAAACTTACAAAAGCCAATAATAAAACTCTAATAATAATAACTCATGATCCTGAAGTGGCATTAAAGTGCGATAGAATTTTAATAGTAAGTAATGGAAGTATAAGTGATGAGTTTTCAACTAATTATGTTTCATATAATGAGATTGAAAATATTTTAATAAAGAATTATAAAAATGAAAACAATGCTTAAACAAATTTTTAATTACAAATACTTTAATATCGCTTCAGCTTTGGTATTTTTAATATCATCTATGTTTATATATTCTTCATCAACGCTTTTAATTTCTTCTTTTAGTAATGAAACGGTTCAGGAAAGTAATATGACTTTAATATTTATAATACTTTTTGGTGTTTTGTTTTTGGTTTCTATAATTGTTTCTTTGTTCATAATGAAAATGAATTTAGAAACAAGAAGTGAGGAGATAATCAATAAAAGGATAATTGGGATATCAGAAAAATCAATAAAGAAAAATTTAATTTTAGAACAGTTAATAATACTATTTCCTGTAATATTGTTGGGATTTTTACTTTCAATACCTTTGAATGGAGTTTTAATAGAAAGTTTGAAAGAAAAGAATGTTTTAAATATTGATTTCGAAATAAATTATAACTTTACTCTCATTGTGGAAGTTATAATCTTTGGATTAATATTTATATTACTTTCCTCAATTATTAGTTTAACTGGTTTCAAAAACATTAATTCACCGAAGCAAATTGCTACTGATATTAGTAGAAAAGAGCTGATTATTAAAATAATATTTGGTTCAATTTTTTTAATATCTTATCTATTGCTTGTATTCTTAACTAGAACTAGCGTTATATATTTATTTGGAGGTATTTTTTTAATAATAGGATTGTCATTTATTGGAGACTTATTTGTTCTATATTCTTGTCAAATATTTTCCAAAATTTTAAGTAAATCATTTTTGATCCATGGTTCTTTTAAAAATATTATGCAAAAATACAAACTTGTATCTTCGTTGATTTTAATAATTGTAACTGTTTGTGTATTCAACTATTTTACTCAAAATGCTTTATTGGCAGATGTAGATAAATTTAATGATAGTAATAATAACTTTGCCATTGGACTTAACTTTTTAGCTTTATATTTGAATTACTCATTAATATTTTATGGTGTTTTAGTTCTTATAAATTCTACTTTTATCTATTTTAATTCTTTAAAAGAAGAAGAAAACAAACTAAAAAAACTAGGTTTTAGTAATTTTAAAATATTTATTAGAAAATTAACTCAAATTAATATAATATTTTTGTTTATTTTATTTTGAATATTTATCTCAACATTATTTATATCTTTAGTTTGAAATGATGAGCAAGCAATTAATAATATTGTTAATTGATTCTATTTAATCTTAACAATATACTTGCTACTTATTGTTATTTCAATTATTAGTGTATTTAATATTCAATCAAATAATAGAAAAAATACAAAAAAAATCGCATAAAGCGATTTTTTTTAAACTCTTTTAATAGATTTAATATATCAATCAGACCAACCTGGTCTTAAAAGGAGTTTAATTTCATAATTAAATGTTCTCTTTGTTGCTGGATCTGTATAGGTTGTTACGTATACAATTCCTGATTCAACATTTCCTTCATCGATTCCATAATGAGATTTAACTTTACTTTTAAAGTTTCTTGATTGTATTAAAGGTTTATAAACTGTATTTGATAGGTCGTTTTTCACTTTGTTAACATCTGCAAAACCCTTAACTATTTGATCTAATAGACTATCAATTGATTTGTCATCAATTATTTTTTCTAAACCAGATAATAAAGAATTATCTCTAAATTTATTTAATTGTCTTCCGTTATCATCAAAATCTGTTCCTAAAGCATACATTGCAGATTTTGCTCCGTTTATTGGTGGTATATTATTATTCTCGATTTGAACTGTTAAACCATTTAATCCCGAAGTTATCATCAATGCTTGAAGTGCTGTATATTGGTTTTCTTCATTGCTTCCTTCACCATTATATGGTTTGTTGCTGTTTTTTATAAAAATTTTGTATTTATCTTCAACTAATGCTTTTGAAATATCTTGTAAACCTGAAGCAATACCTTTGGCTTCTTCTTTTAATTGTCTAAATTTAGCATCATTATTAGAAGATGACTTGATATTTTTATAGATAAAATCTAAAATTTCACTAATTGTTTTTCCTTCATAAACTGGTCCTGCAAGAATTATTTGAAGAGAAATATTTTCTTCTCCTCCAATTATATCTTTTAACATAGTTGAGTTTTTACTATATAAAGCTGTTCAAGAATTTTTCATAATTTTCTCAGAATTAGAAGAAAATTTTATGGGTAGAGAAACTCCGAAAGAATTTAATAATTCTATAAGTCCATTTAAACCATCAATGCTACTTCCTTGAATAATCATATCCATTGATAATCTAAGTAAATTACCTATTTGATCTTTTCCTATATCAATACCAATATTTATTGATATATTTTGTCACACGGCAATTCCGTAACCTAAAGAATAAAGCAATGGAGATAAACCTTCATGAGAGCCAACATCATTAGATATATTTGGTAGCATTGTAAGTAATTTAGAACCTCAACCAATTATGTTGTTACCTAAAAATGGTTTGCCAAAGTCAATCGATTTAGATGTTGAACCAGTTTGTAATAAAAGAGAGAATAATTTCGCTAATTGTAAACCATTTTCTGATTCACTGTTAAATGCTATTGATAGGTTTTTTACTAATTTTTTAGTACTAAAAATATTTTCCTTATATTTTTCGCTTCCCAGTCTTTTCAAAAATTCCTGATTTTTATTTTTTCTATCTTCATTATTATTAAATAAATCGCTATTACTTTGTGCAACATTAGTTTCAAAATCAACACTAGTAATTCTTTGTAATAATCCTGCTACCACAAATAGAATATCTGGTATTATTGAAACAATATTTGAAGTGCTTATGCTAGAAATATTTTCAAAAAATACTGCAATAACTTCACCAAATTGTTTTTCAAAGTTATAATCAATATCTTTGTAAAGTTCTATTTTATCTGTTATTATTTTATCGTTTTGTCCTGATAATGTAGCAAAGATATTATAAAGTCTCTTATTTGTTGCGTTCATTATTTGTTTATTTGTCATACTTTCAATTGAATCCATTGTTAAAATAGAATTAATTAAATCATCCATTAAAGGTATTAAAATGTCAAACTCATTTAATAGTTCTATTATTCCTGAAATTAATGGAACAATATTAATGCTTGAAAGTGCTGAAAGTAAACCATTTGTTATATTTGTTTTACCTTCTTTCATATCATTTAAAAAAGTTGCATTTAATAGATTTGAAATTAAACTATAGACAGCATTTGATCCAGAAACTGACTTTAAAAGAATTGCTAATGGAACTGATGCATTATCTAAAATACTTGCAACACTTTCCATACTTTCTTTTCCCACACCATTTGCACCAGAAGGTGATAGACCTAATTGTGGTAATAAACCTTGTATTAAACCAGAAATACTTGGATGGATTCCTCCATTAGATTTAATAGCACTAATAACAAGAGTTAATATACTTCCAATTGAATCTCCCGAACCATTAGGTGATTTAACTTGGTTTGTTAAAAAATCATTTTCACCATAACTGCCATTACCTGATTTATTTAACTCATTAATCGCATCTCTGCTTAAAGATTGACCACCAAAATAGTTAGACATTAATGATCCAACTGTTGTTTCTGAGTCTGTTTTAAAATCAGGAATTAATGAATTTGCTTTTCCTGAATTAATTAATCCATTTAAATATTCAGCGTCATATGCCAATTCACCATTTGCAAGCATATCTTGACTTGCGTTTTGTATCATAGCTCCTCTCAGAGCTGCTGATGATATTTTCATTAAGTTATCTACTTTATTTTTAATAGAAGTTTTTATGTTATTAACTGTACTACATGCAGCAACACTTCCTGTAGAAGCTGTAATTGCAATAATTCCTAAAAAAGAAATTAACTTTTTCATTTTCCCAACTACCTCATATTCATTCTTAAAAAAATTATATAATAAAAAGTAAAGATTATCATATAAAAAACAACTTAAAAAAAGAGCTATTAGCTCTTAAATTAATTTTATTTTTTCAACTTTTCAACTTTGGTCATTTAAAGCTAGCGTCAAAATGACTTGATATCTAAATTCTTTACCTAAAAACGGATCTTTATATGTTGTTATGTATTTTATTTGTTGTATTTTATTTTTTTTATCGATGTTTTCTTTTGAAATTAACTTCGTCTTAAAGTTTTCGCTTTTAATTAAAGGAAGATAAACTTCTTTAATTATTTTTGAATTTAAATTTTTAATTTCAATAAAACCATTTGCAATATCATCTAAGACATTTTTCACAATTTCATCATCAAATATTTTTTCAACACCAGCTAATAAACTTTCTTCTTTAAAATTATTATTTATCTGATTACCATTATTGTCATATAGAGTTCCTAGAGCTGCCATAATTGCTTTATTACCTTTTATATTTAAGTTATTTGGCTCTTGATTGTTTGTGGATAAAATTAAACCACTTCTTTTTGATGCCAAAATCAATACTTGAAGAGCGTTGTAATTACCTTTGTTTTCATAACTAAAATCTTTAAATTGTTCTAATTTACCTTTGTTTTTATATCATAGTGTAAATTCTTCAGATATTAAATTTTTGGCAACAATTGAAATTCCTTCTTTTAATTTTTGTCCTTGGTTAATTGTTTCTCCTTCAATGGAATTATAAATAAGTCTTAGAATTTCTGAAATAGTTCCATTTGAAGATATTTTTATACTGAAAATAGAATATAGGTTAGTTTCAAGACCAAGTAAATCTTTAAATAGTGTTGAATTTTCATCTCAAATAGAATTAAAGAGGTGCTTCAATTGATCTGTGGTTTCTTCACTAACTCTAAGATCAATTTTAATTCCTAAATCTCCTAAGATATCCAAAACCTTGTTTAAGCCACTAAAATCAGAGTTATGACCAAGTCCATCGCCAATAACTCATCTAAACAAATTTCCAACTGAATCTGGTCCGAAGTTTTTATAATTTCATTCTTGTCAAACCGCAATACCATTACCCAAACCATACAATAAAGAAGAATAGTTATTTTTTAAGTTATTTGAACCCGATTTAAGTTTTACAAATAAATTTATTAAAGTAATATTTTTATCTATATTTGTAGGTGATTTTCCTGAGTTAAATAACATGTAAAATAATTTTTGTGTTTGTTTTCCAAATGGGTCTTTATTTGTATCTGTTATTTCAATTAAATTTTTAAATAAAGTTTTAGAAGAGAAGGGGTTTTCCTTTAAATTTTTATTATTTAATTCTTCTAAAAAATCATTATTTGATTTTTCGCTACTGAATAAGTTCTTGTCGTCTTTAGGGTTATATTGTGAAAAATCAATAGAAGATATATATTTTAAAATTCCTGAAATAAAGAATATAAAATCTACAATATTTTCAGGTTCACTAATAATTAAAGTTAAAAATTTTGAAAAGTCAAAAGTTTCATCCTTTGAACCTATTTTTTCTAAGAATTTGGCAATTATTTCTCCTAAATTTGTATCAAATTTACTACCTAATGGTTCATAAAGGTTTTCATTACCTATAACTTTGTCTAATTGTTGTGAAGCTCTTGCAAATATATTGCTTATTCTGTTTAGAGAAGCATTTATTATCATCTGTCCAGTCAGTTCTTCAGCTTTCTTATCAATTGTTAAAGATGAGTTTATAAAATTATCTAAAGAATTTAATAGACCCTTAAAATCTATATTTTTAACTGTTTCATCAATTCAACTACTTGTCGAAGAAATGTCTTTGTCTTTAATTGCATTTATAAATTCAGAATTAAAGAAATTTTTTAAAACAGAATTTAAAATTTTTGATTCTTGTAAAAAACCTATTAGTTTTGTTAATTCTGGTCCTGTTTGTTCTAAGAAATTTGAAATCGGTTTTAATTTATTGCTAGTTAAATTATTTGCTAATTTTTCATCTCCTATATTAATTTGAGGCAAAATACCTTCAATTATTCCAGATAAACTAGGGTGAATTCCACCATTAGCTTTTAATATGCTTATTATAAGAACTAATGTATCTCCATATTGATCTAAAGGTCCTGAAGGAGATTTAACATTATTGCTTAAAAAATTATTATTTTTAGAATTTATGGCATCTCTACTTAAATCTTGCATATCAAAATATGTACTGTGCAGGTCATTAATACTTGTTTCTCTATCTGTGTCAAAACCTTTTATAGTATCTATTGCCTTTGTATTACCAACTATTGTGTTTAAAAAATTAGAATCATACGATGAAAGTTCTTTATTGCCTTCATTTGATTTTTGAATCATTGTTCCTCTCAAAAGAACTGATGAAATATTCATTAAATTTTCAACCTTATTTTTAATTGATTGTTTTTCTGTATTTATAAAACTGCAAGATGCCACACTAAAAGTAGATGCAGATATGCTTATAACACATAATAGCTCTAAAATCTTTTTCATATTATTCCCCCAATATTTTTTATTATATTTTTAAATATTAGTAAAAATTTTTTAGGTTAGTAAAATCTTTTAGGTTAGTAAAATCTTTTAAATAAATTTTTTATATACTTGAAAAAAAAAAAAAAAAAAACCTATAATATGATAATGAATTCTAGTCGGGAATGAATAAAGTGAAAAAGTCAATTTTTTTATATTTGAAACAAGGAATAAAGGGTGTCCTAAAGTTCAAAATACAATTCATAGTAATTGTTATTTTGAGTTTTTTAGCTACCTTTATTTTAAGTGTTTCATTGTCAGTTACAAAAAGAATTAATGAAGATTATAATAATGCAATGTCTAAAATGAATCCATTTAGCTATGTTGACTCAAAAACAATTGGAACAAACACTTCTGAAGAATTGGGTCTTAATATAATAGCTCCAATGGATATATTAAATAATGAATTTTTATATGTAAAAGATTCAAATGATCCAAATAACGAAAATAAAAACAAAGCAATTGACATAAATTACAATATTAGTAGTTTTGAAAATCCAAAATATAGCGAAACCTTTTTAACAAGAACGTTTGAAGATGCTGCTGTTGAAGAAAAATTTTTAAATACACTAGAGAATCCAGCATATTGATTTTCAATTTTTGACTATAAATACGACGCAACAAAAGATGTCGTATCTTGAGATCCATTTTTTCATATAAATTGGTATGCAAATGTTACAACTTATCAGATTTTAGATTCTTCTCAACCTGCACCTGCAAGTGCTTCATTTAAAGATTTTTATTTATTTACAATTGAAAAACTTAAAGAAGAATATTTAAAAGATCTTTTTGATGAAGATACTCCTAATTATTTAAAAAATACTTTATTTTTTGAATTGAAAGATAAAAAAATAATTAGTATGAATAATTTTGAAGGAAAGATCCAAGATAATAGTGATAATGATATTTATAATAGATACTTATATTTTGCTTTAGAAACATTTATAAGACAATTATTAAGATCAACCACAGAATATCCTGCTTATTGAATTAATGAAGTTATTTCAACTATGAATGGTGAAAAAGATAGAGAAATACTTATTTCAGAATTCAACAAAAAAGAATCTGAAATCGGATTTCAATTTTTATGCTATTCAGATGATTGTGGTTCTTTTCAAACAAGTGAAGAAAATTCAAAAGCATTTGCATCAACAATATTTACATGAATTTTTGGTAGGTCTCCAAAAATAAGTGGTTATGAAAACGATAACTTAAATAGTGAGTTTATTGTAAGTAATAATAATGGTCCATGAGACAATTCTTTTAACTATTTCGAACCAGAAGGAAACTATTTAAATTCAAGAAATGAAGTATTTAAAAAAGGGATGAGAGGTAGTTTTACACAATTGGTTATTAGTGGTAACCAAAAGAGTGTTGATAAAACTTTTAATACAAAATATTTAAGACACTTTGAAAATTCGAGTGTGGATAATATTCTCGGTCATAATGCTGACATGAGTGATTTAGACAATTATAAAAAATATAGATATGAGGAAATTAATTTTATTAGAGGTTATTTCTTAAAACAGGAAATACTTGCTGATGCTTTTGATTTTGATTATGAAGCAAGAGCGGAAGTAGAATTTACCGATAATATTAGTGAAGTTACATATAGAATTGTAGATATTGAAACAGATTGAAAAGATAAAATTACATTGTATGAAGGAAATATGCCTAGAACTAAAAATGAAATACTTATAAATAATCAATTTGCAAAAGCTAATAATTATAAAATAGGAGAAAACATAAAAATAGGTGGAAATAACTTTGTTATTTCTGGTTTTGCAACTGAACCACTAACTTATTACCCAATGGGCAATACAATGAATCCACTGCCGAATAGCAAAAAAAGCGCAATAGTATATGCTAACAAGCAGAACCTGGATCAAATAATAACTAATGATCTAAGTAAAACAGCAACAAAAACTATGTATTCTTTATTAACTTTTAAAGGCAATAATAAAAAAGATATGCAGTATAGCATAGATAATTTTAGGGCATATTCTTTCTCTAATATATCAGAGGTTTATGACTCTTACTCTTTTATAACAAGTGAAACGCCGAATCTAATTGAAAACAGATTAATTGATAATTATAAAAATTTTGATTCAAGTACTTTAAAATTAAATTGAACAATGGCACCAAAAATAATAAGTATTTTTAAAATTTTTGTTTATATATTCTGTGTTTTAATATTTGTAATTACCATTACAGCTACTATAATCGCTGTTAAAAAAACGGTTGAATTAAACTCTGGAGAAATTGGAATATTAAAGGCTATGGGTGCTAAAAGTTGAGAAATTTCTTCATCTTATTTAGCATATGGTTTTGTTGTTGCTATTTTTATTGCTCCGTTTGCTTGAATTTTAGGTTCTATAATTCAAGAGTATATGGCAAAAATATTTTTACAGTTTGTTGGGGGAACAACTAATCTTGTTTATTTCAGTCCATTAGCTTTAACTATATCAATACTTATTTTTGGTTTGTTACTATGTATAATTTCATTTTTAACTGCATATAACCTAATTAGAAGACCAACTTTAGAAATAATAAATAAAGTTAATAACATTAAAAGAATTGAATGGATGGATAACACAAAAAATTGAATTGTAAGAAAACGTTCATTTTCTTGAAGGTTCAGTTTGGAATTAGCTATTTCTGGATTTTCTAAAACAATATTATCGGCTTTAACTGTATTTTTTGCAGGTTTTTTAGTTTCTTTTGGACTTACAATTCCTGGTATGGTTCAAAATGTGGTAGGAAGTTATTATAAGAATGTTTACTATTCTAATTCATTTGCAAACAGAGAAGTTATGGGTAATGCACCCTTATCAAAAACATCATTATCAGCTACAAAACCAATAGATGATTATGAAAATAATTTATTCGATAGTAAAAGCATCTTTGGTGAAGGGATCAATATGATTTCTAAAAATATTACTGACTTTGCACCATCCCCAGACTCATCTGCAATACCTCAAATATTATTATCAAAATCTAATGAAGAATTAACTGCTAAATGAATATATGAAACTATTACTGATGATTCTACAATTTCTACAAAGAGCAATTATTCTGAGCAAAATTCATTAATATCTATTATTTCTAGTTTGCTTGGTAATAACATAAGTCAACTTGTGGGTAAAGGTGTTTCCATTGCAGATATTCAAAAAATAATAGAATGAGTAATTCATTCTGAATCAGAGGAATTTAAAAATGACATAGATTCTAGAGTCAAAAAAATTGATGAAATCTCTGGATTATTGACAAATGGTTTACCAACTTTATTAACTAATTTTATAAAGGGTTCTTCAACAACTGATGGAGAATGAAAAGAACAAATAGTTAATATAATAATTTCACAAACTCCAGCATATTTAAAACAATATGTCACAAGATCAGAAAATAGATTAAATAACTTTGAATTTGGATGACAAATAAATAAATATATACCTGGTGTTGATAGTTTTTATACTAAACTAAACTTAAGCACAAAAAATAAATTAAGCACAGAAATTACTGGTGTTCAAAAAACCCAAAGTGCATACAAAATAAATGAAGCTAATCTTGAAAAAACTTTTATGAGCGATTATCAAGCACTACAACTGAAAATGCTTTTAAATGGTGAAAACCCTGATAAAATTGACCTAGAATCTATAAAAGGTTTTTATGATGAAAAAAATCATGAAATATTAGTGCCAGTTATCTCGAACCAACAAGCGGAATTTGATTTAGAAAACAATTGAAGTAAATTAGATAATCCAACAATAAACAAATCAAGACTAGTTCTAAGAAATGGAAATGTTAATATTCCAAATGAAGCTTGAATGTATGATGATGGTGATTGACTTAAAAATGAAAACAAATTAAAAAATGATGAAAACCACGGTTATATTGAAATGACTGACTTATCGGCAAGTAAATTCACATATGCTCCTGTTTTTGAGAAGACAGGATTCAACCTAATTAATGTAGAAGAAAATCATTTAATGGATAATTCTTATGGATTTTATAATCTCACTTCTAACCCAACAATAGATGGTGAGGAATTGAATTTAGAGGTTAGACCTTATTATTCATATGATAATGTAACAATGTTTTTCCCTGCTTTCTATAAAGAAGACTTTGAAAAATTAATGAATAAGGGAAATAGAGATACATCAAAATGATTTAAAGATGGAAGTGATGTAAAGGGTTTTGTTCCAGAAACAACTAAAAAAGCATGATCTAAAATAGATAAGAGTTTTGAAAATACAGAATGGTTTGCAATAAAGCCGTATTCATATTATTATGATCAATCAGGTTCTTATAGAAGAGAAAGTCAAAATTTATCTGGAGAACCAATTGAAAGTATTACAAATGGGTTTGAAAATTTTTATTCAAGAACTTTAAGAGATAATGACGGACCAATAACTTTTGGTAATTCTAATATGAATTGAAAAAATGAAAATGTAAATAAAATTAGTTTTCACAAGAGCGGTTCTATAGAGGTTTATGGTAGTTCAATAATTCTTGCGGATCAAAATATTATAAATCTACTGAGTGGTTATGGAATTTCCAAATATGTTCCTTTCAATTTAAAATATGAAGATAGTTTAGGAGAAGGTTACTCTTATAAGGGCGTTGATATAAATACATACAACTATTTAGACCCAATTAATTATTACAAAGATGAAGCAAAAAACAATTCTAAAGAATTGGTTTTTGGTAAAAATGATTTTGAAAGAAGTATTAGACCAAGTTCTTGATATACTGGTATGTATTCAAATGCAGAAGAACCTTATTTCATAACAACTCAAGCTTCTTTTTCAAGAGACAAAATATCAGGTACAGATACAATTAATGGTTCAAACTATGGAGCTTCTGCTTTACAACTTGAATCTACAAAACTACTAAGTCAACAAAAAACTTTAATATTTCAGTTGTCAGCAATAGTTTTAATATTATCTTCAATTGCAATAAGTTTATTGATTATAGTCATGATTCTTACAATAACACTTATAAACGATTTATATGTAAATCAATATAGAAGATTTATGGTGGTTATGAAATCAATAGGTTATTCAAATTGAAATATAATTAAATATACTTTTGGTACCATGACTGTCCTTTCGACTATTTTTTATGGGCTTGGTGTAATGTTAAATTTCTTTGTGATATTAATATTATTTAACATAATAAGTAAAAATCTAGGTTCTATTCCTTTTGGTTTTGCTTGATGAACTCCAATATTGGCGATTATTTTGGTAATGGGGTCTTTTGTGATATCAATTGCAATAACAACAAGAGAAGTAAGAAAAGTCGCTCCTTCTTTATTGATGCGCTAAAAAAGATGTTTTAACATCTTTTTTGCTTTTTTTTGTTCTAGTAAATTAAGGTTTAGAATTATTAAAAAAGTGTGATATAATCTTATCAAACAATAAAGGAGTCTTAATAATGAGTGAAAAAGTATATCAATTAAATTCTGATCAAATCGGAGTAGTAAATTTTGCAGAACCTTGATTTTTAGCGCATTTTGAAGTAGAAGGTGAAGTTGAACCATATCAACATTTTTTCCCATCATTAGCTGAAGGAATTCAAAAATTTCCAACAGTTTTTGAAGAAAAAGTTATTAACCATTGATTAGCACAAGGTGCGGCAGGACAAAAAAAATTAAGAGACTTAAAGGATTACTTAATTTCTACATGAATGAATCCAGGTATTGAAACTATGAGAGAAGCTATGTTTCAAACATATGGGCACCCAGAATTTAGAGAAAAAACAGGTTTAGAATTAATAGAAACTAATAACGACTTCTTGGCTGTTGTTATTGGTCATATTTGTTTAAGATATAACAAAAGTCATTTCTACTTTAATGGTTTACATATTTCAGGAAGAACTGTTGATAAAATGTTAGCAGTTAACTTTTGATCAAAAGTTAAACAAGAAGCTATGAATGATATTGGAACAACAATATTTAAATAGTTAAGTATCTTTAAAGTAATTAAAAACTGAAAAATTAATATAAGGAAAGTCGCGGTACTTTCTTTTTTTATTTTTTATATGGTTTATAATAAAAGAAATATTATTTGCTAGGAGAAAAAGATGTTTTACAGTAGTTCATTAAAGGCAATGCTAGATGTCCTATCTAATTTCAATTTTTGAAGTATATTAATAGCTGCAACTTTTGTAATATTTATTGGTTTTATATTTCAAAAAAAATCTTTAATATTTCCAGATTGAGAAAAAGTTGTAGTTAAAATTATACTTTATGTTGCTTTACCCGCTTTAGCTTTAAAGAGTTTTTTAATAGATATAAATACCGAACAAATTGGAGAGTCTATTGCATTAGCAATTCTTGGGATTATTTTTTATACTAGTTTAACTTTTGGGTCAAAGTTCTTCTTTATCAGAAATCAAAAGTCATTGCAAGATACATTGGGAATGAGTGTTGCATTTTCTTCTGCTGTTTATTTTGGAGTTATGATAGTTAAAGCGATTTCTATAGAGAAAAGTGCAGAAATAGACTTATATTCTTCTTTATTTTTAATTGGATTTTGAATTTTTATGTATTCTGCAGCTGACAATATTATGAAAAAAAAGCGTTTTGATGAAATGGAAATGCAAAAAGCACTTGTTGGTAAAAAAGAAGGTTTCATAAAACTCATTAAAGTTTTTAAAAATCCAGTTATAATAGCTACTTTTGTTGGTATATTTTTATGATTATTTCAGTTAATTCCTGGTATAGATTTAATAAAAACAGATGGTAAAAACTATTCTATTAGTAGAATTGATAAATATATTCCTGGAGTAAATCAAATTCTATCTATATTAGCACCTCTCGCTAGTCCTTTAGCATGATTTTCAATGGGATCTGTACTTGCAAAAAGCGAAATAAAAGAAGCTTTTAAATCAAAACTAGTTTGATGAACTGTTTTTGTTAAAAATATAATAACTCCAATTTTTTGTATTATTTTATTTGTTATTTTTAGTTTAATATTAAGAACTTCAACTGGTGTTGGAATTACATCTTTATCTTTTGTTTTATGTGTTGCGATTGTTGCATCACCAACAGCAAATACTATAGTTGGTTATGCAATTTTATACAATAAAGAGCCTAAAGTGGCCTCACATGTAGGAGCACTTACCATTCTAACTGGTATTATCAATATTCCTCTTTGAATATTGATATCTTCAGCAATAGGTGCCACAAGTCTATTTAGTTAATAAATATATTTTTATTTCATTAATTTTAATAAGTCTTTTTGTTTTATGTTTAAAAATTTATTCATATTATTTGCCAATACATAAACACAAGCTGCTTTGCTATGGTGCTTAGTCATTTTGTTAGGGCTAAAATTTGAATAAGTCTCTATAACTTGATTTTTAACATCACAAAAAACTACATCAACTTTTTCTTTAAAACCAAATGAGTTAAAACCTTTTGAGTATATTAATCTGAAACCATTTTCTGATGAAAATTTCTCTTTAAATATCAAAGAACTAAATTTATTTGAAGGGCTACGTACTGTTCTTACGTTTATATTTAAAATTTCTTGATTATGAACTAATTTTAAAGAGTTATCTTCTTTGAAAATGTCCTTATTTCTATCCTTTTTAAATATTCTTATAAAACCTATTATTTTTTTAATTGAACCCATTCAAATCACCTATGAATATTATAACTAAAAAATAGTAGTATAATATTAAAAAGAAAAGAGGAATAAATATGGCGAAAGTAGCTATTTTTGTTGCTAACGGTTTTGAAGATACTGAAGTTGTAGCAACTGTTGATGTTTTAAGAAGAGCAGAAAAATTATTTAAAGGAAGTTTTCCTGTTGTGGATATAGTTTCTATAAATGATTCAAAACAAGTAAAAGGTGCTTGAAACATCGAGTTAACAGCAGATAAATTAATTGGAGAAATTAATTTTTCAGAATATGATTGTTTAGTTTTACCTGGTGGTAGAGAAGGTGTTGATCGTCTAAAAGAGAACGAAACTTTAATGAATGCTATTGAAAAACATGCAAAAGAAGAAAAAGTTGTTGCAGCAATTTGTGCTGCTCCTGAAATCTTAGGAAAATTAGGATTGGTTGATGGAATTGAAATAACTCATTATCCAGGTTGCACAAAAGATTTAGATAATGCAATTAAAAAACCACATATTTCAGCAATTGCAGATAAAAATATTATTACAGGAAGTTCTATAGGGGGTGCTTTACAATTTGCTTTACAAATAGTAGATCATTTTACTTCAACAGAACAAATGTTGCATCTTCATGAAACTTTGGTATTTAACTATTAATTTATAAAAAAATAATTTTATTGTATTTTTCAGATTATTGGTTATAATAAAAGAGTCATATTTAAGTAAAAGAAGGCGAAAGTCTTCTTTTCTATTTGTTAAAACAAAATTGGCAAATTATTAAATTTAAACAGGAGGAATAGAAGCCATGATAGATGGTGCACAATTATTGGATGCGATTTATGAAATCGTTCAAGATAAAAAAATTGATAAAGAAATTATTTTAGAAGGAATTAGAGAAGGTTTTCAAAAAGCTTATGAAAAATTCTTTGATCCAGAAGCTATTGTTAGAGTTGATATTGACCAAAACACTGGTCAAATCAAAGTATTTAAAGAATTAACAGTTGTTCAAAAAATAGAAGATGAATGATTGGAAATTGGTTTAAATCAAGCTAAGGAACAATATGGAGATAATCTTTCAATAGGAGATAATGTTTATGAACCAGTGGAATTTACATTAGAATTCTCAAAACTTGCTATAATGCAAGTTGGACAAATTATTAAACAAAAGATTCGTGAAGGTGAAAAGAATAAGATTTACCAAGAGTTCTTATCAAAAAATCACGAAATAGTTGGTGGATTTGTTAAGGATATTACAGAAACAAGTTACTTAGTAGATGTTGAAGGTTCAATTATTCCTATTTGAAATAAAAAAATGATTCCAGGTGAAGATTTTGATATTGATCAAAGAATTTGTTTCTATATTGAAGAAGTTTCAAAAGATAATAAACACTCACAAATTCAAGCATCAAGAATTCACCCGGAATTCTTAACAAGATTAATGGAAACAGAAGTTCCTGAAATATTAGAAGGAATCGTTGAAGTTAAATCTGTCGCAAGAGAACCCGGACATAGAGCTAAAATAGCTGTATTCTCACACGAAGAAGGAGTAGATCCGATAGGAAGTTGTGTTGGAGCTTCAGGAAGTAGAATTAAAAATGTCACTAAAGAATTAAATGGTGAAAAAATTGATGTTGTTTTATGAAATGAAGATAAAAAAACATTTGTAATGAATTCATTAGCACCAGTTAAAGTGATTAGTATTGATATTGACGAAGAAAATAATGAATGTTTCATAGTTGTTCCTAATGAACAATTATCACTTGCAATTGGTAAAAAAGGTATGGCAGCAAGATTAGTTGCTAATTTAGTTAACATGAAAATTAATATCTTTTCATTAGAAAATGCTAAAGAAAAAGAAATTGAAATCAAATGAAATGGAAACATCGATGAAGCTGAACTAAATAATCCTGAATTCTTAAACAAAGTAAATAAAAGAAGAGAAAAAACTGCTGGAAACTATGTTAAAGAAAATAACTTTGTTAAAAAAGAAGTTGAAGAAGAAATTGTATTTGTTGAAGAAGATAAATCTATTGATGAAATTCAAGCATCAATTGCAGCATTTGAAAGCTTAAGCGAAGATGACGCTACTTATGAATTTGAAGAAAGTATTGGTAGTGATGAAGATTACGATTCATACTACGAAAAATAGTTTTTAAATGACAAAAGAATTAAATCTTAGAAAAGATGCTGCATCTAATAAGATGTATCCAAAAATTGAACTTATTAGAGTTGTAAGAAATAAGAGCGGAGAAGTTTTTATTGATAATACTAAAAAAGCAAATGGTAGAGGCGCTTACATAAGACCAACCATCGAAGCTGTTCAAAAAGTTAAAAAAACCAAAGCTTTAGAAAGAAATTTGAAAGCTAAAATAGATGAAGAATTCTATGAAAAACTTCTAGAAGAGGTAAAATTAAATTGGGATTAGAATTAGAAAAATTGCTAGGCTCATTAGGAATGATTTCCTCTGCTGGAAAACTAGTTTATGGTGAAAAACTTTTCGATCACATCAAACAAAATAAGGTGAAGATAGTATTGACAACATCAGATATGGGAAAATCACAATTAAAAAAAATAAACGATAAAGCTAATTTTTATAATATAAGAATAATAAATAATTTATTTGATTCTAAAACATTGAATAAAGCTATTGGAAGAAATAATGTTAAAAGCATTGGAGTTAATGATGATAACTTTGTAAAGTTAATTTTAAAAAACGTCGAATAAGAGAGGAGATGTAATTATGGCAAAAAATACAAAGCAAAATGATAAAAATAAAATACAAGCCAAAAACAAATCCAAAGCACATAACGCGAATTTAAAAAACCAATTAAAACAAACAACTGAAACTGGATTAATTGATGGTATTTTTGTTTATACAGAACCATTATCAATTGCAGATTTTGCAAAAAAATTAAATAAAGGTCCTGCTGAAATAGTTAAGTGATTTTTCACAAATGGTTCAATGGTAACTCAAAATCAAATTTTATCAGAAGAACAAATGGGTGAATTATGTATTGAATTTGGTTATGACTTTAAAAAGGAAACTACAGTAACTAAAGAAAATATTTTTGAAACTTTTAATGAAAAAGATGATCCAAAAGATTTAAAAGCCAAACCCCCAATAGTTACAATTATGGGGCATGTAGACCACGGTAAAACAACATTGCTAGACTCAATTAGAAATGCGAATGTTACTGAAGGAGAGTTTGGAGGTATTACCCAACATATTGGGGCATATCAAGCAACAATAAAAGAAAACAAAATTACATTCATCGATACACCAGGCCATGAAGCTTTCACAGAAATGAGAGCAAGAGGGAGTGAAGTTACTGATATAGTAATTTTGGTTGTTGCAGCAGATGATGGGGTTATGCCTCAAACAGAAGAAGCTATTGACCACGCCAAAGCAGCAGAAGTTCCAATTATTGTTTTTGTAAACAAAATTGATAAACCTGGAGCTGATCCAAGTAAAGTTAAAATGGAATTAATGAACTATGGTATTGTTGCAGAAGAATATGGTGGAGACATTCCTTTTATAGAAGGTTCTGCAAAAGCAAAAACAGGTTTGGATACTTTATTAGAAACTATCTTATTAATATCAGAACTTAAAGATTTAAAATCAAACCCTAATAAGTTTGCTCGTGGAACTGTTTTGGAAGCTAAATTAGATAAAAACAGAGGTCCTATTGCAACAGTTCTTGTTCAAGAAGGGACTTTAAGAATGAGAGATATTCTTATTGCTGGAGGTACTTTTGGTACTATTAAAGATTTAGAAAATGAAAATAAAGCAAAATTAAAAGAAGTATTACCTGGACAACCAGCTGTAATATTTGGTTTAAATGAAGTTCCAAAAGCTGGAGATAAATTTATCGTTGTTACAGAAGAGAAAATGGCAAGAGATATTGCTAAAGCTCAATTTGAAAAACAACAAAATGAAGCAAGACAAAAAAACCAAACATTTACACTTGATTCAATTAAATCTAAAATTGAATCTGGTGAATTAAAATCAATTAACATTATTTTAAAAGCAGATACACAAGGAACTGTTGAAGCTGTTAGAAACTCAATGTTAAAAATTAATATTGAAGGTGTAAAAATTAACGTTATTAGAGCAACTGTTGGAGCAATATCTGTAAGTGATGTTACTCTTGCGTTAGCATCTGATGCCTTGATATATGGTTTCAATGTAAGACCTACTGCTCAAGTTAGACAAAAAGCGGAAGAAGATGGTGTTGAAATAAGACTTCACAATATTATCTATAAATTAATTGAAGAAATTGCAGAAGCTGCAACTGGTATGTTAGATCCTGTTTTTGAAGAAAAATCACTTGGAGAAGCTGAAGTAAGACAATTATTTAAGCATTCACAAGTAGGAACTATTGCAGGATGTAGAATTATAAGTGGTACAGTACCAAGAAACTCAAAAGTGCATATCTTGCGTGATGGAATTGTAGTTTATACTGGTGAATTATCATCATTAAAAAACAAAAAAGATGACATCAAAGAGGCAAAAGAAGGTGCTGAATGTGGGCTTACAATTAAAAACTTTAATGATTTAAAAGAAAATGATATTATAGAAGCATATAAGGTAGAAGAGGTGAAATAGTTATGCCAAACGATATTAAAATTGAGAGAAATCAATCAACTATTTTAAGAGAATTAAACTTAATCTTACAAAGAGAATTTCCTGATTGTGAATATTTAAACACACTTACAATTCATGAAGTAAGACTGTCAAATGACATGAGTCATGCAAAAGTATTTTATTCATGTATGGATACATCTGCAGATCTTGCAGATGTAAAAGCTGAAATTGATGAAAACTTAAAAGAAATCAGAATGATTTTAGCAAGCAAAGTTGAAATGAGAAGTGTTCCAGAATTAACATTTGAATTTGATAAAACTTTAGAAAATGCTAATAAAATAGAAGAGATTCTTAAAGAAATAAAATAGAAAAAAACCTGCATAAGCAGGTTTTTTTATCTATATATAAGCAATTTATTTGTTAGTAATTGAATTCTATTGGTAGTGAGTGTGAATAAAACTATTGCAAATAGATCAAATACCATAAAGGCCAGTCAAGAATTTATAAATTGTATAAAACCATACATTTCTCCTAGTTCGACATAGGATCATATAAAATTTATAGATGCTGAACTTAATGGACCAAAAATAAATACTAAAAATCCAGAAATTATTAGTGAAAGGCTTCTGCTAAAACATTTTCCTTTACTGTAAACTTTGAATATTTTATCGTACATTAATCAAAATAGTAAAACTCAAATTGCCAATCCAATTCCGGATGTAAACCTAAATAAAGGACTCATCCCTCAGACTAGAAATTGAAGTAAACCATCTAACAAACCTATTGTCATACCCCAGTATATTCCTACCACTTGAAAGCTTATAGCAATAATAAAATATTTTAAGACAAATCCTACATTTACCCCCGTAATAACTAAAGGAATAACAACATTTATCATACTAACAGCTGTGGACATACTTAGTAACAAACTAACAAGAGTTATTTTTAGAGTCTCACTCTTAAACCTTGTGTGCTTGCCTGCTTTATTAAGTTTGCTGATTTCGTAATCAACATTAATTTGGTTGAATTCATCAACTAAATCAATTTGCTGATCATTTTCATCAGTATTCTTCATCGGCTAATTCTCCCTCTAACAAAAAATGATAGAATTCAATTAATATTCACCTCAAATATTATTATATTATAATATATAGAGATTGGGGTAGAATAATGAATAGTTTCTTTTTAGGTGAGTTAAATAAAAATGTTTTTGAAATTAAAAATGAAGATTTTCATCACATAAAAAATGTAATAAAATTAAGGGAAAAAGAACAGATTCTTTGTATTTTTGATAACTCTAAATATTTGTGTGAAATTACACAAATATCTGATAACACTTGTTTTGCACAAATTGTAAGCAAAATACAAGATCATAAAAAGCAATATAGAGTGAATTTAATACTTGGCATAATTAGAGAGCAAAAGTGAGATTTTGTTCTTCAAAAAGCCACAGAATTAGGTGTAGATACCATAATTCCTGTTGAATTTAAGAGAAACGTTGTTAAAGTTGATCAAAAAAAAGAAGCAAACAAAATTCAAAGATGATTATCAATTTGTGAGAGTGCTGCAAAACAGTCTAAAAGAACATCTATTCCAGATATCACAACCATTATTAGAAATATAAATGATCTTGAAAAATATAGTGCAGATTTAAATCTGGTTTGTTGAGAAGAAGAAAAGAAAAACACTTTAAAAAGTGAACTTGCAAAAGAATTCAAAACAATAAACATAGTAATTGGACCAGAAGGTGGCATATCACCAGAAGAAATAATTAAACTAAATAAGCTTGGATATATAAATGTTAGTTTAGGTGATAATATAATGAGAGCAGAAACGGTACCATTATTTTTACTAAGTTGTTTAAGTTATGAAAAAGAGGGTTAAGTTATGGAGAAAAATTTCAGTAAATTAATTACAACAGATTTAGAACAAATTAATAACCAATTAAAAGGAGTTTCTATCAATAAAAATATGAAAAATTTTATTGATAAAAACATTAGTTTTATAAAAAGAAAATTAAAAAATATAGTCAAAATAAAAACTCACGGTTCATATGCCACTGGAGAATTTTATAATTTTGATAAAGTATTAAATGTAGACTTATTAGCAATAAAATATGTTAACAATAGTATGTATAAAACTTATGAAGATGAAATTGAAACAAATGATCACTTTGGCGACTGCTGAATTTGTGAAATTAACGAAGATATATTTAAAGTTTTAACTAATAGTTACAAAGTAGATGAAGAGGTTAAAGTTGTTTGGAACCAAAAGAAATTCCAACTTCCAAATTCAGAAGAAACCATAGCTTTTAATGATTCTTTAAGAATAGAATTTTACAAAGATGGCCAATTGGGTTTTTCAATAGTTATAAGATCTGCTTTGCAACACAGTGAATACCCTCCAATTATTTGTAATAAATCTATATACAAAAGAACTTTTACCTTAGAATATCTTAAGAAATTTAGAACATTAAATAAACTGTTAGTGAAAAAATTACAAATATTGTTTTACTATATTAGAATTAAGTATAGAAATGATTTATCAAAAAATGAAAGAATGATTTTGAAGTTAAGTATAATGTCGGATATTCAATATGAACTTACAAAAAGTAATTTTTTACAACAATGACTTGACCATGCATTTGAATATCATTTTTCAAATAAAAAAGTCGTAGATAATATTTTAGATTCAAAAAAAATTTATTATAAAAGACCTAAGAAAATTTCTAAACTTTATAATTCATTTAAACTCAAAAATTTAAATTGAGTTTTTAATAAAACTTATCCAAATACAAAAGAGTTTTTGGATAAATATTTTGATTATGCTGAAAATTTTAAACAAAATAAAGAAGAATATATAAACGGTAATTTTTATTTTTGATATGATTCAGTATCATATTTAAAAAATACTTTGAGTTCAACAAGTATATCAATAAAAAAAGAAAACAAAAAATATGATAATCTTGATATTCAGATGCATTCAAGAACCATATATCCAACCGACAAAGAAAATGGATTGTTTCTAATTTTTTTGCAATACTTTACTTTTGAAGTAGAAAGAGATTAATATGAAATTAAATAGAGATATATGAAAATTTAATGATGTAGTAAAAACTTTGACGGTTGAAGAAAAAGACTTTACTAAAAAAATAAATTATTATTTCAATGATCTTAAAAAATTATTTTTAAATTCCGGCATTCATTTAAAAAAGGTTGGTGATTTTTCATATAACTCTTACAAAAAGATTAATAAAGTTTTCAATTTAGATTTGGTGGCTGTTAAGTATGTTACTAAATCATCTATTAAGTTCTCTGGGTTTCAAAATTTAATTTTGGAAATATCTAAAAAATATAATGGACTTCCTGAAATACATACCGATAAAAATTATATTAACTTAATTTTTAATTATAAAAACACGAAAATAAATTTTAGAATAATTCCCTTAATTGCTAAAAATATTGATAATGAAATTCAATGCAGAGTAAATAGAAATGGAATCATTCAAGAAGACTTGGTTTTAAATTTGACAAATGATTTTAAAAAAGCTAACAAATTAAGTTCTGGATTATTGGTTTCTATAAAAAGAATAATAAATTACATAATGAATGGAGAATTTAATTATTCGTATGATATTGATTTTATATTGTTGAGATGATTTTATGAATATGTTTCAAAAACAATTGATGAATTTATTTTAGAGAGATATATAAAAAGAGATTTGGAAATGAATGTAAAACAATTCATGGAAGATGAAAATTTGAGAAAATGAATTAAGAAGAATGTAAGTTTCTTTGATCTTGTAAGTTTTATATTTTTAAAAGTCGATTCTACGAATACTTATTACTTTAATCAATTTAACTTTGAATTTGAAGAAATGTTTGATGGAATATCAAGGTACTCATTAAATACAAATTCAAACTTCAAACTACCAATTGATTATTTATCTGAAATTAAATTATTTGACACTGATTTAATTGAAGATAAAATATATATTCAAAGCAATATTTCAAATGAGAATGGCTTATCTGGTGTATCTTGAGAAAAATTTAAAAATGAAGGAAACAGATACATAGTTTCTCCTGTTATGAGAAGTGGTGTTGCAAATTTTGCTATGTTTCAAAAGTGACTAACAGCAAAGTCAAATGAACTTTATATGAAGTTAAATGATGATCTCAAGGCAGAAATTAAATCAACTAAACAAAGAGAAGCTATGGGTGAATTAAACGAAATAGCAAATGAATGGTTAACTAAATATAATCTTAAGTTGAAATATATTCAACCATATTTTGATAAAAAATACCCATTTGCTTCGAATTATGAAATCGATCAATTAGCTTCTTTAATAATTCAAACAGTTGATAAAATTGACTTTAAACAATGAATAATAAAAAATGATAATTAGTAATAATTATCATTTTTCTTCTTCTACACTTGAATTTTTTAATATTTCAGTACGTTTTTTAACATAGTCTTTTTCAACTTTACCAATGTGGTGGTACAAGTCACGACTGGCTTTAATTCTTAGTTTTTTAAGTTCTTCATCACAGAAAACTCAAGTTAATCAAACAATGTGGAAATGTCTTAAATACTTAATTTCTCTTTCGTCATACATTTCATTACTTAAAGCTTGCGCTTCTCTTTGAGCAAAATCAACTCATTTTTGAGGATTAATGTTTTCATTGTATGCTTCTTTTGCCAAGGCTTGGTAAGATAAAGCCTTTTTAACAATGATATCTTCTAGAGATTGTAAAGTATTAGCAATTTCTGCAACTATTGCTTGATCGAATTCATCATAAGAATTAAATTGGTGTTTTGAAAGATAAAACATTTTCGTACTTAAGTTACTTACCGGATTACCGCCGCTACCTAAGTGTTCTTTTTCAGAAATAATTTTAAATTCTGTTTCAATTTCTTTATAAAACTCTGATTTAATACGCATAGTCTCACCTGAATTCCTTTATTATTGGTATTATTATACCACAATTTTTTTAAAAATTAATAGTGTAGAGCCATTGGGTTATGTGTAATAATAAATATATATTGTGTCTTTGGAGGTGTTAAAATGAATACAAAATCAGGAATTTTATTAGTAAACAAACCTGAAGGAATAACTTCAAATGATCTAATTCAACAAGTAAAAAGAAAATTAAAAGTTAAAAAGATTGGTCATGCAGGAACACTTGACCCTTTAGCGACTGGATTAATGGTTGTTTTAATAAACCAAGCTACAAAAATATCTAACTATTTATTAAGTAGTGATAAGAGTTATGTAGTTACAATGAAGTTGTTTGTCCAAACAGATTCTCAAGATATTACAGGAAATATCGTAGAAGAAGAAGACTATAGAAAAATCTCAAAAAGTACTATTAAAGAAGTTGTGGATAAATATAATGGATATATTTATGATCAGTACCCACCAATTTATTCTGCTGTTAAAATTGATGGTAAGAAACTTTATGAATATGCAAGAAAAGATCAAGAAGTAGTAATAAAGCCAAGAAAAGTTACTATTAAAGAGTGTGAGCTTTTAGATTTTAACCAGAAAAATGGAACAATAAAACTTAAGGTGCGTTCAAGTAAGGGTACATATATTAGAAGTTTAGTTTCTGATATTGCAAAAGATCTAGAGACAATAGCTACAGTTTCCCAACTAGAAAGAATTAGTTCTGGTGGATTCTTAATCGAAGATTCAAAAACAATCGAAGAAATAGATGAATCCAATTTAATAGATATGTATGATGCATTAATGGTAAATGAACATCCTCTAGTTGAATATCATAGAGTTAGAGATATAAAACAAGGTAAAGCCATTACATTGACAGGAATTAATTACCCCATAGTTTTTATAATTAATGATAAAAAAGAAGTTATTGCAATTTACAAACATATAGCACACGATTTATATAAATGCCAAAGAGGGTTGTGAGATGAAATACCATTTGATCAGTTAACTGAGGCTGAAAGGAATGGATACTATGATTAAAATAGAAACATTTCTGAATGAAAATGAATCTTTTAACTTTGAAGAAAGTGTTGTTTGTATAGGTTTTTTTGATGGAATTCATAAAATGCATGATAAAATTATTTCTAAAGCAAAAAGTATTTCTGAAAATGAAAATTTAAATTGAAATATAATAACATTTACAGAAAAAGTCTCAGATTTTTTAAATAAAACAAATAATAATATTCAGTTAAAAGAAAATAAATATCTTCAATTTAAAAATAAATATAATCCTAATTTTTTAATTGAAATACAAGTTAATAAAGAAACAATTACAAAAAGTGCAGAATACTTTTGTGATTTTTTGAAAACAAATCTTAAAGTTAAAAAAATTGTTGTTGGTGATGATTTTAGATTTGGATATAAAGGAACGGGAGATGTTCAACTACTTAGAAGTTTTTTTGGCGAAGAAAATGTAATTCTCTTTAAAAGAGTTAAAGAAATTTCTACTTCCTTGGTTAGAGAAAATATAATTAGTGGAAACATCGAAGAGATAAAAAGAATATTGGATAGAAATATTTTTGTAACATTCAAAAAAATTGAAGATAAAAAATTTTCTATTATTGATTTTAATTTAAATTTAGCAAATGGCTTATATGAAATAAAAATGGATTCAGAAATTCAAGAAATAGAAATTTTGGAAAACAAAACAGAATTTAATATAGGAAAAGATGTTGTAACTGTTGAAGTATTAAGACGTGTAATGTAATCATAAAAAATTAGATTAAAGATATGTGAAATAAAAAAATAGATAGAAGAGTTAAAATGTTTGAAAATTTAGAAAGAAAAATAAATAATTTAATTGAAAAAAATCTTTATCCAGGAATGGTTGTAAAAATAGATCAAGACGGAAAAGAGATTTTTCATAAAGCTTTTGGTTTTAATGATATTAAAAAGAAAATAAAAATGGAAAAGGATACAATATTTCCTATATATTCAACAACAAAATTAATAACTGTAGTTGGAGCATTTCTTTTAATTCAAGAAGGTAATTTGAATATTGATGAAAGTGTATCAAAATTTTATCCTAAATTTAATAATGATATAACAATTAGAAATTTAATGAATATGACTTCTGGTGTTACATATAATTGAAATGCAGAAGAAAATAAAAGTGCAATTATTAGTATAGAGAAATTAATTGAAGAAGATAGTTTAACAATACATGAAATAATTGATAAATTGAGTGATATACCAACCAAGATAATTCCTGGAAGTGAATGAGTTTATGGGATGAACACAGATATACTTGGTGGTATTATTGAAAAGGTAAGTAATTTAAAATTATCTGACTACTTAAGAGAAAAAATATTCACACCTTTAAAAATGTTTGATACAGATTTCAAAATAAATGATTTGAAAAGAAAGGCTATAAAACACAATCTTTTTGTTAATAATGAAGAAAATATTTTGATTCCTTCATATGATTTTCATTGGCTAATGCCTGAAAAATTGGATGAAGTACCAAATTGTTGTTTAGGAGGATCGGGTGTTTTTAGTACAGCGAAAGACTATAATAAATTTTTAAATTTCTTACTTGATGGAAAAATTGATGGTAAAGTTGTACTGGAAAAAAAATACTTAAATGAGATAACTTCAAACCAAATAAGTCATTTAAAAGATGCTAAAGTTTGAGATTTTAATTCAGACTATTCTTATGGATATAGTGTTAGAGTAAGAACAAAAAATGAGTTGTATCCACTAACGGAGATTGGCGAATGGGGATGAGACGGAATTTTAGGTAATTCAACCCTTGTAGATCCTTTAAGAAAGTTAACCATGACTTTAATGGTCTCTGTTTTTCCTGCGAATAATATTTTAATTCAAACAGAGATATTTGAAGCTTTATATAAAGATTTTAGTTTGTAAGAAATTAAAATTTTTATATAATTGTATTATCTATTTTTGTTATTAGTATAATTGGACCTATACTTCCTTTAACTATTTATAGTTATTTTTCTAAAAGCATTAAAAATTATAATATAGCAATAATTATTTAATGCATATTATGAATGGTATTATATGAATTATCATGAAGAATATAATTATGAAAATTTATCAAAATTTTTGCAATCAACTTTTCCTAACTTTAAAAATAAAAGTAACGAATATATTAAACAATTATTTGTTGAAACTTTTATTAGTCACAGAATATAATTTGCAAATAAAATTATTAGTAGATTTTATTTTGGTATTCACAATTACCCAAATAAAGATTATATTGCCCATTATGCTATATATGATTCTTACAAAAGTAATTATCAAAAACTGGGTAATGGTTATTATCATCATAAATATTTAAAAAAATGATTGATGGGATGATTCATTAGTTTCAGTTTTTAATATTTTAATTTGAACAATGATTGATAAAGTTGATAGAATAGGAACTATTGACTATATTAAAGAAAACTTCACTTATTTTTATTTTCCAGATGCTAAAGTAAATTATTTTTTTTGAGAATCCAATTTATTCAAAACATACGACTTTAGATTGAATATTAGATTATTTTTCAACAAGTAATTGATCAAATAATATGCGCTATAAATATAAATAAGAAAATTTTAATGTTGATGAAATAGAAAATAGATTTAAAATAAAATTAGAATTTTGATTGCAACATATCAATAATAATTTAGAATTACAAACAAAATATGGGATTTCATCAAAATTTATGGATGGTACTATATTTTGTTTTGAAATAAATTTTGGTGATTAATATTTTTTTCCAAATGAAAAAACTAGTTATGTAATAAAAGAAGATTATGATAAATTTGAAAAAAAAATGAATACAATAATATATCCACCATCTTGAGTAAAACCAGAACTCCCATTCTTTTAATGTGAAAGAAATGGTAATTATTATAATTTACAATTTATTATGACTTCTGCATTCATATAAACTATTTGTGCACAAATGCAGATTAATTTATTAACAGTAAGGGAGTTATTTGATAATGCATTGGGATGTATTTCACAAGAATATGATAAATATTCTAATGCCGAAAAAAAATTTGTGTTGAATGCATTAACTGAAGCTGCATATAGTTTATTCGGTTGGGGAGGATTAGCAGAAATGATACACCATTATCTGCCATATAATGAACGTTCCAATTATTTTTTAGAAATTTTTTATAGTGCAGAAGAGGGTGTTAATAACATTGGTTTTGTAGATTGAAATGAGCCTTTATAAAATAGAGATTTTTATAAATACCAA
Source organism: Spiroplasma monobiae MQ-1 (assembly GCF_002865545.1). NCBI lineage: Bacteria > Bacillati > Mycoplasmatota > Mollicutes > Entomoplasmatales > Spiroplasmataceae > Spiroplasma > Spiroplasma monobiae. The sequence goes on from NZ_CP025543.1 coordinate 366,547, forward strand.
ATACTGCTTGTGCATATTATAAAAATTTATTAGAATTACAAATAAGGGTTTTGGATTTACTTACAATTTTTATTTTAAATTGTATTCTTTTTGATAAAAACACAAGAAAATTATTATTTTAATAAAAAAATATATTCATTAAATTGACTTTATTATTTACGTCAAAACGTCTTTAATTTATTACAACAAGATTTTAAAAAAATAAAATAAATATGTTTTTTTTGCTATAATTTTTAAGTATTGATGTTTTTACGTTGAATTGATCATCCCTGAATCAATTCTTTGTTAAAACCTTTTCAATCAAGAATTAAAGGGGGATTTAGAAATGGTTTCTAAAGCACAAATTGAAAATATCGTAAAAGAATATGGTTCAAATGCAAGTGATACTGGTAAAGCAGAAGTTCAAATTGCAATTTTAACTCAAGATATTCAAAACTTAACAGAGCACTTAAATTTACATAAAAAAGATATTACTTCTAGAAGAAGTTTATTGAAAAAAGTTGCTCAAAGAAGACACTTATTAAACTTCTTGTTTAAAAAAGATGTTGAAAGATACAAAGCAATTATCGAAAAATTAAAAATTAGAAAATAAAAGGTTTTTAACTTTTTATTTTTTTTAAGTTAAGAGTAATGACACTAGATAACTTTGATAAAATAATGTATAATAAAATCATATTTTGGTACAAAAAATAAATTTATATCAAAATTTAATATTGTTTATTAGAAAGACGGTGTTACATATGGCAACTGCAACAAAAAAACCAGCAGCAAAATCTACAACAAAAAAACCAGATAAAACTGCTGTTAAAAAAGCTGCTTCAAACAAAAAAAGAGCAGAACACATTCAAACAAGAAAGAAAGCAACCGATCCAAAACCTGAAAAAATTGTTAACAAATTAATTAAGTTAACTGATGGACAGGAAAAATTTATTTGAGAAAAGGCTGACCCAGTATCAGCAACTAATGCTTCAATCTATAGACAAGACGTGGCTGGAGCTATCATGAAAATTAGTGAATACGGACAAGCTTCAGAGTTTGGATGAGTTTACAGTTTAATTGATCCAGAAGGAGAAACTGATGACGTAAACAACGTTATTGCTTTACACTGAATGAACGGAAAAGTTAAACGTAAAACTGATGAAAATTGAACAGCTGTTGTTACAGGTGGAAGAGACCAAACAGGTTTATTCAATCAAAAGAAAGATACAAAAATCGCTGGTACTCAATTATCAAAAACTAGAAAAACAGTTTTATTCCAACCTTCAAAAGTTGAACCTAAAAAAGTTAATGTTCAAATTAGAACTGCAACTGGAAAAAAATAATAAAAAAACCCTATACTATGTAGGGTTTTTTTATTATATAATATTAATGTCCTTCGGGACGCCAAGAATATTTGTTATTCTTTATGTTTGCGTGAGATATTAAAGACCGCTCAATAAATAAGTATTTCCTTTCTCATGCATTTGATAGCGGGTGGGAATATTTTTTTTTGTCTTTTTTTAGGAAGAAGGTTGATTATGAACAAAATAATAGTAATAGTTGGACCTACTGCTAGTGGTAAAACTGATTTATCTATAAAAATAGCAAAAGAATTTAATGGTGAATGCATTAACTCAGATTCTACTCAAATCTTTAAAGGAACAGATATAGCAACTAACAAGATAACTTCAGAAGAAACGCAAGGAATAAAACATCACTTAATTTCTATTAAAGAAGTTAATGAGTCATATTCTGTAGCTGATTTTCAAAAGCAAGCTAGAGAAATAGTTGCAGATTTATTGGAGAAAAATAAAACTCCGATAATTGTTGGTGGTACTGGACTGTACACAAATGCAGTTTTAATGGATTATAATTTCTCAAGTGATGATCACATTGAGGGTTTTGAAAAAAAATATGAAAATATCTCAAACGAAAAAGTTTGAGATATTTTGAATTCAAAAGATGAATTGGAAGCTAAAAAAATTCATCCAAACAATAGATATAGAGTTATTAGGGCTTTGGAGATAATTGAACTTAATGGAGTTAAAAAGACAGAAATTATTAAAGATAATAAAAAATATATTTATGATAATTTATTAATTATTGGATTAATTCCAAAAAGAAGCGAATTATATAGTAAAATAAATAATAGGGTACTTAGCTTGGCAAAGCGAGGTTTATTTCAAGAAATTGAGCAAGCTTATAAAGCAAATAAGTTTAATAAAGAAGCTCAATCTTTAAAATGTATTGGTGGACCAGAAATTATAAAATATCTTGAAAATAAGATAGATTATGATGAATGTATAGACCTAATGCAAAAAAATAATCGACATTACGCAAGAAGGCAATTAACTTGATTCAAAAATCAACTACAAAATGTTGAATGATTTGAACATGATTATGAAAATTATGATCAAATAACAGAACAAATAGTTGAATACATTAAGAAAAATATTTAGTTTGAAAATTGAATACAAGTTAGGAGACTTATTTATGTTATCTGTATACGAACGTGTAGAGAACTTAATTAAGGACAATAAAAATACGACATTTAAACTTATAGGAAAACAACTTTTAACTGATTGATCTGTTGGTGTATTCAAGAGTCAAAACGAGATTAGTGAGTCTTGTTTTGTTTCTTTGGCAACAGTAACACAATTTGCAAAAGCCTGTTTGTGTGAAGGATATAAAGAACTTTCTATTAGATTAAGAGTTGAGTATGAGAATGTTATGCAAAACCAATCGAAAACCGTTATTGCCAATGAGGCAAATGACAATGGTATGAGAACCGTTATATATCATTGAGTTAACGAAAATGATGACTTTTTATTGGATTTGGCTAATAAAATTAATGAGAAAAGAAAGGTTTGAATATGTCCATCATATCAGTCAATGTATGCAGCTAAATTTTTAGAAGACGTACTTACTAATGTTGGAATTCAAGCCAAAATAATTGATATGTCTATTAACCTAGAGGTCGGGAAACATTTAGAGTTTAGTGATGAATTAATAGTAATTTTATTAACAGGTAGAGACACTGAAACAACAGTTATTGCTTTGGAGTATTTAATGAAGGCTAAAAATGATATCTTTGTTATAACAACTCCAAGCAATATTACAGAATTACCTGAAATAAAAGAATTCAAACACATGCTTATAAATTTTCAAGATAACAACTTCTTTTATAAGTATAGATGTTATGCATTAATTACATTGTTCTTTTCATTAAGTGAAAAAATAAAATAGAATAAAAAATATAAATCTGAAAAAAAATAAAAAATATTTTAAAAGTATTGACATCTGCAAAGCAATTATATATATTTATTAATGTAATTAATTTGCGGGTGTAGTTTAATGGTAGAACTTCAGCCTTCCAAGCTGACTGTGAGGGTTCGATTCCCTTCACCCGCTCCATTTAGAAATTCAAATCCCTTAAGGGATTTTTTTATTTATAATATTAATTAGACTAGGATAGGTGATTTTATGAAATTCAATTTATTAAAAGAATTTAATGAGTCCAGAACTCCATTCTTTAAAAGTTTTGGGTTTTTAATGATAGAATCAATAATTCCTGGAATTATAGTTTGATTTACTGTGGGATTTGATTTTAGTTTCACTTTAAATACTAAATTACCAAATCCGCATGTTGGATATGTTGCTTTAATTTGTTTACTTTATTTTATTTATTCATTTCTAATTACTTATGTATTTTATAAACTCAAATGACATGAATCTGATAACATTACATTTTCACAGTTATCTTCTATCATTTTTATATGCATAATAATGTTTGGTAGTTTTATTGATAAATGACCAATGTCTGTATTATTAAGAATAGTTTTAATACTGCTTGTTGTTGTTGTTTTAACACCCATAACTGTTTTTTTTGCAACTTTAATTAGAAATAACGATCTAAAAAGAAAAGATGACCTAGAAAAGATCTATGAAGCCTATAAAAAAGGTGATTTAATTCCTAATAATAAACTTTTAAAAGCTCAAAGATATCAAAAATTTCTTTTGAAAAAAGAAATTAAAAAACAGGAATTAGAAAAATTTAAGATTGAATTAGAAGAAAAAATTAGAAAAGAATTGGAATTTAAAGAAGTACAAGAAAAAGAAAAAATTTATAAAATAAATAAGAAATTAGATGAAAAAGAAAATAAAAAGAGAGAAAAAGAAAAACAGAAAGATTAATATGTCTTTCTGTTTTTTAATCTATTTAGTTTATCTTCAAATATATCATTAAAAATAGATTCTTTCTTTTTTTCATACATAACTTTTGCTCAAATTGTTCAAAGTAAATCTTGGTATTTAATCATTTTATTTAGTAGTTTTAAATCTTCTTTTTTCATCAAATCACTTTTAAAACATTGCTCTATAAAATACTCAACTAATTCTTCGTTTTCATTTAGAGTTTCTGTAATGAAACTTGCTAAATCAAACAAATTATTATTTAATGTAACATAATCATAATCAATAAAAATTACTTTATTTTCTTTTACAAGTATATTTCCTGGAACCAAATCGTTATGACTTAAAACTAAATCTAAACCATTAAAATCTCCATCTATATCCTTTACTTCTTTAATGTAATCATCTAAAAAATTTAAATCATTCTCTAATTGACTTTTAATGTTGATCAAGAAATCAAAATATTTAAAACTTTTTATCTTACTATTATTAATATTTATTTTGTGCATTTCAGATATATTGTCGATGACTAAATTTATTATCTTCTCATCAATAATTATTTCACTCAGTGTTTTAAATTCACTTAGATATTTATATTTTGAGATTAACTTATTATTATTTAAATTAAATTCTAAGGGCTTCAACAAGTAATCTTGATTCATGTGTGAAAGTTCTTCTAAGAAAACGAATTCATTTCTTTTATCTAAATAAAAATCATGGAAGGAATCAGACTCTTTTATTATGATGTTGTTTATTAAGTGAATTTTATTTGTAAATCCTTGAAATTTCATTTTAAGTTCCTCTTAGTTCATTATTATTATAATATTAATTAGAACTTAAAGGAGCTAAATTAAATGAACACAATTTGATTTGCGTCACAAAATGATAATAAAATAAAAGAACTTAAAGAAATGATATCAGAGTTAGAAATTAAATCTTTAAATGATTTAGATGAATTAATGGAAATACCTGAAGACGAACCAACATTTGAAATGAATGCTTTATTTAAAGCTAAAACATTATCTGAAGTTGTTGATGGAATTGTTATAGCAGATGATTCTGGATTAAGTGTAGTTGAGTTAGATAATTTTCCCGGAATATATTCAGCAAGATGGGCAAAACCTGAAAAAAATTGAAATATAATAAATGAAATGTTGTTAAATAAATTAATGGATAACAATTTATTTAATGATGAACAACGAAGAGCAACTTTCACTTCTTCAATTGCTTTTGTTGACAAACAAAAAGGAATAGAGAAAGTTTTTACAGGAATTGTTAAAGGTGTTATTGTATACAACCAAATTGGTGATAATGGTTTTGCATATGACAAAATTTTTAAACCAGATGGATATGATAAAACATATGCAGAGATGACAAATGAAGAAAAAAACCAAATTTCACATAGAAGAATATCTATTGAAAAGTTGAGAGATTTCTTAAAAGAAAATAATTATTTTTAAGAGGGGCTTATTATGAGAAAAATTAATATAGTTTTATACGAACCAGAAATAGCTGATAATGTAGGAGCTATAATGAGAACTTGTGCTTTAACAAATGCAAAATTGCATTTGATCGAACCATTTGGTTTTGTATTTGATAAGAGGAATTTTGCAAGGAGTAGTGCAAACAATTTTGAAGGTTGTGAATATGTTAGATATGATGACTGAAGTCACTTTGAAGAGGAAAATCCTAAAGCAAATATTTTTTGCATGACAAGATATGGTAAAAAACCAATAAGTGATTTTAAATTTACAGAAATTAAAGATGAAGTTTTTATAATGTTTGGTAAAGAATCAACAGGAATTCCAAAAGATATATTAAAGAAAAATATGGATAAATGTTTTAGAATACCCATGGTTGCAACTGGTAGGAGTTTGAATATAGCAAATTCAATGGGTATTGCAACTTATGAAGTTTTAAGACAATGAGATTATTTAGATTTATCTAAAGTTGAAGTTGAAAAAGGTGAGGACTATCTAGAAAGAGATTAATAAGATATAATAATATTTGTATGTATTTAGGAGGTAAAAAATATGAAATTTTCAGATTTTGGATTTAAAAAGTTTATAAATGATTCTTTAGAACAAATAGGCTTTGTATATCCAACAAAAATTCAAGAAAAAGTTATACCTCTTATTAAAAAACACAGATCAGTTATAGCTCAATCTCATACAGGTACTGGAAAGACACATTCTTTCTTGTTGCCTATATTAAACAATATTAATTATGATGAAACTAACAAAATACAATGTTTAATTGTCACACCAACAAGAGAGTTGGCAAGACAAATATATGAAAATACAAGAGATCTTTTAAAATTCAATGAAAAAGGAACTGTTGGATTATTTGTTGGTGGAGATGATATTGAAAAATCAATTCAAAACGTTAAAACAAAACAACCCACTATTGTAATAGGAACCCCAACAAGGCTTAAAAAAATGTATGAGGAAGGTAATTTGTTTATTACAACTTCTAAATATGTTGTTATTGATGAGTGCGATATGATATTTGATTTAGGTTTTATTGAAGAAGTTGATTTAATGCTTTCAAAAATGAACAAAGATGTTAATGTTTCTCTTTTCTCAGCTACAATCAACAACGGTTTAAAGCCGTTTTTACAAAAGTACTTATCAAATTCAATTTTTATAGAGAATATGGACACAAATCCAACAAATAAAAATATTGAACACGTTTTAATTTGAACAAAAAATAAAGAAAATAAAGATTTACTTAAAATAATTACAAAATCTTTGAATCCTTATGTTTGTATGATTTTCCTAAATAAAAAAGATCAGATTAAGGAAATTATTAGTTGGTTAAATGAATTTGGAATTAAAAACGTAGGAGAATTGCATGGAGATTTAGATTCAAGACAAAGAACAAACATGCAAAAAAGAATTCAAAATGGAGAATTCAAATGAATAGTTGCATCAGATGTTGCGGCTAGAGGTATTGATATTGATGGGGTAAGTCACATTATCTCAGTGGACTTACCAAAGGATTTGGACTACTACATTCACAGAAGTGGTAGAACTGGAAGAAATCAATATTCTGGACAAAGTTATGTTTTATTTAATTCAAACAATCAACATCAAATTGATGAACTTAAATCAAAAGGTATTACTTTTACAAACTTCAAACTTGTAAATAATGAATTGCAAGAAGTTAATACAACCAAAAAGAAAAAAGAGTTTAATGCTGACTTACCTGTAAATGTTGAAACAAAAAAAATAATTGATAAATATAAAGGTAAAAAAGTTAAACCAGGTTACAAAAAAAGAAGAAAAGCAGAAATAGATAAAGTTAAAAAAGACATCAGAAGAAAACACATTAAAGAATCTATTGCAAAGATTAAAAAAGATAAATACAAAAAACGTAGAGAAGAATTATTTGAGAATTAACAATAACAACTATTTTAAAAAGGTTGTTATTGTTTTATAATTATATGTAAATGAGGGAATTACTATGGATATTACAGAAAGAATTAAAAAGTTAACATCAGAAATTTCATACCAAGTTTATGAAAAGGAAACTATTTTTAGATTAGCTATGCTTGCTTTGTTAGGAGAAGAATCAATCTTCTTGTTGGGTAAACCAGGTATTGCTAAGTCGCTTATTTCACGTAGGTTAAAATTTGCAATTAAAGGTGGTACAAATTTTGAATACTTGATGAGTAAATTCTCAACTCCAGAAGAAATTTATGGACCAATTGACCTAAGATTACTTAAAGAAGGTAAATATGTTAGGGTAGTTGATGGTTATTTACCAGCATCAAATGTTGGTTTCTTGGATGAAATTTGAAAAGCTGGACCAAGTATCCAAAATACATTACTTACAATTATTAATGAAAAGATCTTTAGAAATGGTGGGACAGATATTAGAGTTCCATTAAAACTTTTAATATCAGCTTCAAACGAACTACCTGCAGAGGGTGAGGGACTAGAAGCTTTATTTGACCGTTTTATTATTAGATATATTGCTGAAGGGTTAAAAGATGAAGACAACTTTGAACAATTGCTTGATGGAGAGTCATCTCTTGATGTTGATGTTGACCCTAGATTACAAATTTCAATTGAAGAATTAGAAATATGAAAAAAACAATCTAAGCAAGTTAGAATGAGTAGAAAATCATTAGACTTCATTCATTACTTTAGAAAAAAAATATTAAAAGAAACTAATGGAGAAGCATATATTTCAGATAGACGTTGAAAAAAAATATCTGGTTTAATGAAAACCAGTGCTTTTTATAATGGTAGAGCAGAAACTGATATTGCAGACTTATTTGTGATTCCATATTGTATTTGAGATAATGAAGATCAAGAAAAAGCATACTTTAAAATATTCTTTGATGCATTCTTAGAGCAATTTGGATTAGAGTGAAGAAACGAAAAGAAAAATTTAATGAACCAAATTGATACAATCAATTCACAAATTGGACAAATTGAAGCTCAATACTTAAGATTGACACCTTACACAGATCCTTTCAAAGGTTCTCTTGGTGGTACTTATTACTTCATCAACTTCACTGATGGTGGAGAAGACTATAAAGTTTGTTTTATATCAGCAAGTGATTGAAATAGAATAAGAAATCTTACAAATGAAGATTTTGAAATTGACTTACACTTTGGACCAAACTTAAATAAATATGTTGGAAGTCAAAAGACTTTAGTAAGAGCTTATAAATCGGATCAAATTTTATTTGTTAATGAAAATAAGAAATATCTATTACAAAATGATAATCCAAATGAATTTAATGAACAGATGGTTAACTTAGCAGACACAATTATTGATTTAGAAAAACAGTATAAAGAAGTATCTGCAAAAATGTTTAAAGAATATAAAAAATATATGAACATGAATTGTATTTTCTTTGAAGATATTTACAATGAAAAAATAGCAGAAGCTTTTGATACTAAAACAAAAAAACAACTTGAAAGAGAAAAAGAATTAGAAAATATTGATGAATCAAACAGTCCAGTAGATAACTTAGAATTCGAAGTTGAAATGTAATTAAAGAAGGTGAACTATTATGGAATTCGATCTAGAAAAACCAATAAGTGAAATCAAACAAGAAATTGAGAAACTTAGAAGAAAAGATCTTCATAATAGTGAATTTCTAGCCTTCAAAAAAGATAATGAGTATGCAGCAGAACAGTTAGATGATAAGATTAATAATTTTTATTCTGCTTCAAACCTATCAACAATAAAACAAATAAAATTGCCTGAGCCAATTAGAAAAGAAATAGTTTATTACAACTATATTTCAGAAAAGTTTGATGAGGTAAGTTTTTCAGAAAACTTAAACTTAATTCAAAATAAATTGGATGAATTTGACTCTCCATTTTCAACTTACATTGACACAATGCGATGAAAAATTGACAATGGTTATTTAGAATTAAAAGATAGAGATTGATTAACTGAATTCTTTAGGACATGAACTTTCATGTTAACTAAGAGAATAATTGACTACAGAATGAAAGCTGTAGAAGATTTAAGATATAACTATTTGGTTGAAATTTATTCTATTATTAAAAACTATGGTAAGTATGCAAAAATTTATAAAACTATGTATGATGTTTTTGGAAAAGTTGCAAACATTGAAGATGAATTAAAAAATCAAAACATAGAATCAATTGCCAGGTTCGCAGAATTTTTATATAAAGATCCATCAATTCTTATGATAGCTGAAATGCTTGGTAGGTTAAATGGAGAAGATGATTTAATGGAAATAAACATTACTGAACAAGTAGTAACATATCCAACAGAAGTCAAACTTCCTCATAACCCAGAAGAGATTGTCGGTTTAACTGTTTCAAAAGATTTGGAAAGACTTTTACCAATGGAATTTGCCAATCTTTTTGATGAAGATTTAGAAATAATTTTCTATAAAAAATTTGTTGAAGGACAATTACAAACATTTCTTTTTGAATCAAAAGAAACTATTATTGAACACGAAATTGAAGAAGTTGAATATGAATCTCCAATTCCTTTAGAACAAGGTAAATTTATTATTTGTATAGATACATCAAGTTCTATGGAAGGTGCCGGAGAATATATTGCAAAAGCATTATCAATTGCTGTTGCAAAAGTTGCTTTAAAAGAATATAGAGACTTAGTTTTTGTTAACTTCGCAAATCAACATGTTGATGAATTTACAATTCATGGACGAAACGTGAATATACAAAAAATGTTAGAATTTTTAGCAAAATCATTTTACGGTAAAACAAATGCTAAGCCGGCATTTGAAAAAGTAATTGAAAAAATGCACTCTGAAGATTTCAAAAGAGCTGATTTATTATTTGTTTCAGATTTTATGATGGAATCACTTCCAAACTCAACAAGAGTTAAAATTGCTGATTTAAAAGATAATTACAATAGATTTCATTCTCTTGTAATTGGAACAATGCCTAATGTTGAAACTCAAGAAGTTTTTGACAATGTTATGTATTATGATCCAAACGATCCTTTTGCAACAAATCAAATTGTTAAATCTTTAAATGAAACTTTAAGAGATTTAAGAGAATTAAAAGAAGAAGAAGTTGCTTATAGAGACGAACAAATAAGCAAACTAAATGCAGTGCGAGATAAAAAACGTTTTAGAGAAAAACACTTAGATGATCCAAAATCTAAAAAACTTGCAAAACAAAAAGAAAAACTAAAAGAACTTGAAGCTAAAAAACAACAAGCACAAGGATAGGAGAAAAATCATGATAGTTAGAGAAAAATCAAATTTATTAGTAGTTTATCTCGAACAAGGTGAAGATATTTATCAACAAATTCAAAACATTGTTAGGGAATATAAACTTATTGATGCAAGAGTTACTGGGTATGGTTACTTGGAAAGAATGGAATATGGTGTTCTTTCTCAATCAGATCCCTTCTTTTTGTCAAAAATACTAAAAGAAGGGTTGTTAACAGTTACAAATATTAATGGTATGGTTGACAATCGTGAAATAACTATAATGATTAACTCGGTTGACGATAAATTTGAGCGTCATCAAGGTAGATTGATTAGTGGGGTTGTTATTAATTCGTTCAATATAATTTTAGAAATATATAAAACCGAGTAGGTTTTTTTCTTTTCATATTTAATTGAATAAATCAATATTTTTTACTAAATTTCACTTTATTTTAAAAAAAGTAGTGTTTTTTACAACTTTTTAGTATAATGAAATTAATCTTTATATTTGCAGGATATTGCAAAGGATAGAGGTAATAGAGAAAAAAACAAGAGGTGACAAGAAATGATCGGTATTATTTCAACAGCTTACTTTACAGTTAAAGACCGTCCAGGAATTAAAACTGTAAGAAAATATTGATGAAGAAATATGGTTATTCAACACGTTAAATACAGAGGGAAATTTTTCGTAATCGCAACAATAGGTTATGGAAAAGCAAATGCTGCTATGGCAATTACTTATTTAATGGAAGAATACCCAGCTTTAGAAACAGTTCTAAACGTGGACTTAGCTTTATCAACAAATGACAAATTTGATACAACAGATACAGTTATGGCAACAAAATTCATCTACAGAGATGCAGACTTAACAGTATTTAAAGATATTAAATATGGACAAATCGTTCATGAACCAGAAGCATATGCTTTCAATACAGAATTCGTAAACCAAGTTAAAAACTTTAAACTAGGTGTTTCAGATGGTATTGTTGGTACTGCTGATATGTTAATTTACAACTCAAAACAATTCAAAGAAATGGTTGACAAATACGGTCAAACAATCGACGTAATTGATACTGAAGCTAGAGCATTGGCTCAAATAGCTAAAAAATCAAGCGTTAACTTTGTTGCGATGAAAGTTATGTATAATAACGCATTATCTCCATGAGATAACGACCCATTACATAAATTTAAAATTTATGAAACAGCTAATACTTTAAAATACTTATTAGCAAGATTATTTAATTTATTATCATCAAGATATGTATTGGACTTTACAAAATCATCAAATGATGAATTAGAAGTTATTAATGAATTATTTGAAATGTCTCATGATGCATGAGCAAAACGTTTCAAAAAAAATACAACATCATTGATCTCAGGTTTAGGGCCATCTTTAATGTTAGTTGACAAAAATGGAGTTTCTCCAGAAGCAGTTGACATCGTTGAAGTTATGAAAACTAAATTAGACGATGAAGGACCAAGTAAAGTGATCTTAGGAGAAGATGAATGAAAAAATGCTCCTAAAAAATGATTACGTAAATTAATGTTCTTATCAAACATTCATGTTAATGATGATGAATTATTATGAAATAAATCAGCAAAATATGATATTAAAACATCAAAAATTCATTCAATGGAAGATGTTGCAAAAGCAGTATCAAAAGCTATTGCTGACCGTTCACAAGATAAATCATCATATACATATGATGGAACAACAGTTCTTAAAAAACATTTACTTGTAACAGTTGATGCAGCAATTTCATTCTACATCACAAATAACTTAACACATGAATTTGTTGAAGATCCAAAACACGGATCAAAATTAGTAGCAAACGAATTTATTAAACACTTAAACGAACAATTAGCAGAAGTTGAAACTCCATACGAAAAAGTTGTAGTATTCTTCAAAATTCCGGCAATGGGAGCTGCAAAATTACCAGTTTTCGTTCAAACAAAATCAAGAGCAAACCAACCAATTGTATTTGGTGGTTACTCAGCAAAAAATCAAAAAACTTACACAGTTGTTGATATTACAAGAAATGATTATGACCCATTGAAAGTTGGATCATTCAAAGTTACAATTCGTTTGAAAAACTTATAGAAAAAAATCAAATCACTCTAGTAGTGATTTTTTTTATTTTTTAGTATATAGTATTCTTGTAAAAAGGAGTGACCTTAGTGGCAGTTAAAAATATCAAAGCTAAAAAAAATAGTGATATAGATGCAAATATTGCTATGGAAGAATTGCTTGAATTATCAACTATTGAATTTGATGATGAAAAGAAATCAAATTCATCAAAATCAAATGTTTCTAAAAAAACTAAAGATAATGAAGATGAATTTGACCCAACAAATTTAGCATCAATAATTAAGCATGCAAAAAAAGTTGGAGCCGAAGTTAATGGGGTTACTTGAGTAGATCCTGATAAAAAAAGAGAAGATGACATAATAACTAAAGCTAAGAGTCAAGGTAAATCTGCCTATGATTCAGATGTCTTAAGAGAATTGATTTTACAAAGACAAAAACAAAAAAATGAATCAAAAGGATTGGCTGGAATAATAAATAAAGCTAAAAAATAATTTAAAAAAAGATATCTTAACATATCTTTTTTCATTAAACTAATATTAATTGATTAAAGATATGGAAGGGCAAAAACTAATGGAACCAAACAAACTAGATTTAACTGAATTAAGTAATGAAATTTCTGATTCAGTTGATGAAATGTTAGATGATGTAACTGTTGAATTTCAATCTTATGAAGAAAAAAAATCAATTAAGAATCTTGCCAAAGAACTTAATAAAGGAACAAACATTGATGGAGACATTCTATTAAACTTTGAAAATAAAGTTATGTCTCAAAGGGAACAAAAACTACTTGTAAAACAGTACTTTAGAACTAAATTTATTAAAGACTTATTGCAAATAGTTCTTGCAGCATTTTTAATTGCATTAACTTTTGACTACTTTATTTCTGTAACTGGAAGAGCTGGTCTTTTCCCTGCGGGTGTAGGTGCTATTGCTCGTTTCTTTGCTACATTAACTTTCCCTTCAAAGGATCAAGTTAATTTGCAATCATCATTCTATTTTGTTTACTATTTAGTAATAAATATTCCTCTATTTGTATTTGGTTACTTAAAACTGGGAAGAAAATTTACTTTTACAACTTTCTTATTTGTAATTTTACAAATTTGTTTTGACCAAATATTTCAAGTACTTCCTTATATTAATCCAAGAGAATTTCATTTAATAGTTAACTTTCAATTAATTTCGGGTATGCCAGGGGCATGAAATACTGGAATTTGGTTATTTATTTTTGGGGCATTAGGTGGAATTCTTTTAGGTTTTGCTTACTCAATAGTTTATAAGATTGGGTCTTCAACTGGTGGATTGGACTTTTTAACTGTATATTTATCAAATAAAACAAACAAACCAGTTGGTTCTTTGAATAGAAAAGTAAATCTGGTTATTTTGGCTTGTGTAATTGTTTTAAATACTTTAATAATTCCTATGGAAATGATAAATGCAGACATTAAAATAGATGTTTTACAAAGCGGTTATGAAAAATATATAAATGATCCAGTTTTATTACAATCTATGTGAGATTATGCTCTAGAAAATGGCGCAATTATTAATAATAAAATAGATACTATTTCTTGAGACCCTGTTTTTGAAACTTGATTTAAAAGTATAATAGGTTCTGGAATAAGTCTTGAAGATTGATTGAAGATTGAAGGTAATAAATTAACCAAAGAACAATACAATTATTTAGTTGAATTTGTATGTAAAAGCGGTTATGGGAATGCTTTAACTGAAAATCATATGGGATTGGTTATAAAAATTAAAGCATTATTTGTTTTTGGTCCATCGCTGTTTGCTTCATTCACACTTGTTATGTGTGCTGGAATGTCAACAAATCATTTCTATCCAAAATATACAGTAAGAACATACATGATTACAACAAACATGCCAAAAGAAATAAACAGAATGTTACTAGAAAATGGTTTCCAAAATGATATCTTAACTTGAGATAGTATTAATAGAATTAATGGAAACTATTTACACAGAAGTGTTTTAATGGTTGCAATGTCGGTAATGGATTGAGATAAAATTGAAAGACAAGTATTCATGGCAGATCCATTAGCTAAAGTTAATGCAATTAACACAAAATCAGTAAAAGGATTATTTAATTATGAAATCAAAAAAAATGATGACAGAGATATAATAAGAACCAAAATAGAAACTGATGAGCTAGAAAAAGAAAAAATAAGACAAATAGCTATTGTTAGGGCACAAAGAGAAAACGAAAAACTAACAAAAAAACAAATGAAAAAGAAAACAAAACCCAAGAAAAATGAAGAAAAACCAGAATAATAAAATTTAATATTTTAAAATAATCTAGTAAATTTATGTAATTTATTGGATTTTTTTGTTTATAATTAGGGAAGTAGTGGTGATATTATGAAAAATGATTACTTAAAGGAAATTGTTTACGAGATGTTGGACTTGAAGTTAACAGAAGTAAGGAAAGAGTACAATAAAATTAAGTTTAGTGATTTAATCTCTTACTTAAGAGATGTAATAATTAAAAATAATAAAATAATGGATTTGAATGATTTGTCCTTCTTTATTATGAATATTAAAGTAAATAAAGTGTTTGAATATCTAAATGTTAGTGCAATATTAGATAAAAATAGTTCAATTGAAATGGATTTAAAAAGTATTTTAGAAAGATAGTGATTAAGTTGAATATCAACGAAAAAAATATAAGCAAAAAACAAAAGAAACCATTTCTTAAAAGTTTTTCTATATTATTGATAATCTGTTCATTAGTTTTAGGGATATTTTTCTCTAGTTTAAAATTCTCAGAAAATATTAAGTTGGGTTCTGACTTTAAAGGGTATTACTCAGCTCTTGTTTCAGTTGATAACTTAAATGAAGAAAATAATACAAATGGTCAACCCAATGGTAATTCAAAAGAAGGTGCAAGAGCTTTAAATGAACGTTTAAATCCAATGGGAAACAACCAAATTATAATTGAGCAAGCTGGTAACAACTTTTTAAAAGTTCTTTCTCCAGTTGATGCATATCCAAATGAAACAGTGTTTAAAAATCAAATTCAAAAAAATGGTGGTATTGTTTTACTTGATTCAAAAAATAATTATTCAGATTTACAAATAACAAACGAAGCAAATGCTATTTCTAGAAAAGGAATTAATGATTTTTTTACTGGAGCAAAATCAACTTCAGTAACTTCTTCGAGTCAAAAAACTCCGGCCATATCATATTCTCTAAACGGAGATGCATTTAAAAGTTTGCTTCCAACCGCAGAAGGAACATCGCCAACACAAGATGCTTTAAATCTTTTTATCCTTTTAGACGCTGATGGTTTTTATAATGATGTTAGAAACTATTACAATTTAATTAGTGGAGAAAAAGATCAAAGAATTGAAGATTTTTTTAACAATATTGTTCTTCCTTTAAGAGAAATTTACAATAACACTTCAACTTCTGAAACAGTTAGAAGAGTTCTTTTTGACCTATTCTATGGTAGTTGAGATGTTTCAACAAGTGTGGGTGTTCCTTATAAAGCTTATGGTTCTTTAATGGATTCAAGTAATTTAAGCCTAAGAGACGCAAATGGTTTTGCACAAATTTCAGATTCATTTAATTATCTTTCAGAAACTTCAAAATATGTTTATGATTCAAATGCTGTTACAAAAGATTTTGAAGCTGGTGGAAGATATTCTAGAAATGTTAATCTTTGAAATTCTTCAAACATTTTAAGTGATTCTGGTAAAAAGGTTAATGAAATATTTGCTGAATTAAATCCAGTATTAATAAAGTTCATAAAAGATAGACAAGCATCTTTAAATGAAAACTATTTAACTATGTTGCGAACAAATTACTTCCTATTTGATGGGGGAGTTACTGAACAAAAATCTGGTTACGCAGGTTATATTGAGGGTAATAACTTAATAACTCAAGTTGAAAGTTACACAAAAGCAGAAATTGGAGCATCTTTATTTAATGCTGCAGGTAAAGGTTTTATCTTTACAGTTAACTCGGTTGCGACTTTAGATGGAACTGTAACAAACTTAATGTTATGATTTGGATTAATATTCTTATTAATTATTGCTCTGGCTTTAATGACTTATATGACATTCTTCTATAGAATACTTGGACTATTTTCAATGATAATTACTTTATCGATTATAGGACTAACTTTATTATCAATGACTTGATTTAATCTAACAGTTGGACCAGAAACTATTATTTCTTCATTTATTTTAATTGCTTTAAATATTGAAATATTTTCAACATTATTTGAAAATATGAAAGAAAGTTTCTATTTAAAACAACGTGGTTTAAAAACTAGTTTTAATATTTCTATTAAAGAAAATATTGGTCTTGCAGCTGATTTAGTTGTTGCATTATTAGTTCCTGCAATGTGTATGTTCTGAATTACCTCAAATGCAATAAGATCAATGGCAATTGTGCTTGCTATGGGTTCATTCTTTACTGTTTTATTTACAATATTAATTGCTTTCATATTGTTTAAAACTGTAATAAATTCTCAATGAATTGCAAATAGATCATACTTATTCGCTTTAAATACAGATTTTGCAAGTCAAGGTAAATTTATCTTGAACTATAAAATAAGCAAAACTGAAGCTAAAATTAAAAAATTAGAATCAAAAGAAAATTCTAATGTATCTTTAATTAAAACTTTGGAAGATAAATTGAAAACATTAAAAGATAAATTGACTTTAATAAATAAAAAGGAATTAGAAAAACAAGATAAAAAACAGTTATTGGCAAAAGATAAACTAAACCAAAAAATTGAAAAATTAAACAAAAAAATACAATCACTGGATGAAAATAAAAAGGCTAATAAAATTCAAAAACTTAACTTTAAAATAAATGAATTAGTATTTATTAGAGATGATAAAACTCAAAGCATTATTGAAGAAGAAGGTCAAATTTTAACAAATACAAATGAAAAATTGAAAATAAAAACAATTGAAAAAAATATCAAAAACGGATCAAAAATGATTTCAATATTTGGTGTTATCATGTTATTTTTATCAGTATTACTAGGTCTAGTGTTTGGTCTACGTTTTGACTACACATTTGGTGGAAGAACTGACTATACTTTATGAGGAGATAATATAACAAATGCTTACAATGGTATGACTGCTGAAACATTTGAAGATAGAGATCCAAGAACAGCTGGGCTTGAAGATGAAAGAGATCGCTTAGTTGCAGAACTTAATGAATTTATCGGTCAAAATCAAAATCAAAGAGATGCAATTGAGAAAAAAAGAACTGAAGTTGTTCATGAATATATTTACTATGTATTCTCAGATGAATATTATGTTAACTATTTAACAAACAACTTAAATTCAAATAGACAATACAAAAACCATAAATATTCAGTTTCTTATGGTGATTCATTTGTATATAATGGATCTTCTTCAAATCAAAACTGAATAACAATTACTGTGTATACTCAGGATTTAAGACAATCTGCAATAATTAAGCAATTGTTTACTTCATGAAACATAAGTAAACAAGAAGAAATAACTGAAACTAGTGGATTTATAACAAAAGCTATTAGACCAGCTACAATGATGTGAACACTAACTCAAATTGCAATAACAATTGCAGTTGTTATATTGGCTTTATTGATTTACATTTTAATTAGATTTAAATGAACTTATTATATTGCTATGGTAGTATCAATTGTTCTTGCTCCTCTGATTACTGTTGCGTTTATAACAACTTTACAAATTCCATTGGGAAACTCATCAATTATTGCAATTGTAAGTAGTATTGTTTTTGCTGTAACTGCATTATTTATTGTTTTTGGAAAAGCAAGATCTTTAGTTGCATCTAAAGATGAGAAATCAATGATTGAGTTCTTTAAAAAAGAAATTGAAATTGTTTATGACACAAAAACAATCAAAAGACAAATGAATGATGAGTTATTTGATTTAAAAAATCAAATGAGATTAAACATAAGAACAAATAAACTTACTAAAGATGAGTCTAAAAAACTTAAATTAGAGTTTAAAGAAATTAAGCACAATAAAAAAATTGAGTACAAAAAAGTTAAAAAAGAGAATAAAATAAAAATAAATAGAGTTGGTAAACAAAACAACTACTTATCTGAAGTTTTAGTAAAAACATTTAAATTTGGATTTGTAAGATGTTCTCTTCTTGTAGGACTTTATGCACTAGTAGGTGCTTTAATGGTAGTTTCTATGCCAACAATATCAGCATTTGGACTTTCAATCATTATTGGAACTGTTGTTACTAGTTTACTTGTATTGTTTATATCACTGCCTCTTTGAGTTGTGTTTGAACAAATAAGAATTAGAAATAACTTAGCTAGAAAACGTTTCATCAATGGTCTTTATGTATCAAATGAAGAGCAAATTATAGAAGGAATCAATGATTAATAAGAGGATATAAAATATGGACTTAAAAAAATATATATGAGATGTTGAAAACTTTCCAATTGATGGAGTTACATTTAAGGATGTAACTCCATTATTAAATGACAAAGATGCTTTCAAATATACAATCGATAAAATGGTTGAATATGTAAAACAAAAAAAAGCAAATGTTATTGTTGCTCCTGAAGCAAGAGGTTTCTTATTTGCATCAGCTGTAGCTTATGCAGCAGGTTGTAGATTTGTTTTGGTTAGAAAACCAGGAAAATTGCCAAGAGAAGTTAAAGATGTTGAATATGAATTAGAATATGGAAAAGGTCATATTCAAATCCATGTTGGAGATGTTAGAGAAAATGATAATGTAGTTATTGTTGATGATGTTTTGGCCACTGGAGGAACAATGAAAGCTATTGTAGATCTTGTGCAACAAGAAAAAGCAAAAGTAAATGGAATTGTTTTCTTAGCTGATTTGTCATTCTTGCATGAACCTGAATTATTTAAAGAATTTGATTCAAAAAGTTTAATAACTTATTAATAAAAACAAGGACTATTCCTTGTTTTTTTATTTATATTTTATTTTACAAAAACTAAAATATTTTTATATTCTATGTATAATCATATAGTAATGTCTATATAGACAAATTTAAATATATTTAAGGGGAAATTTGGGATGAAAAAATTAATTAAGTTACTTAGTGTAACTCTAATTACTGCCTCTACAACTGGAAGTGTTGTGGCATGTGGACCAACTATTATTAAAAAAGAAAAATTAAGAAATGTAGATACAAACTTACTATTATGATCTACAAACTCATTTTATTGAACGACAATTCAAGATAATGCCGCATATACAAGAGAAGATGTAATCAGAGAATTTAATGAAAATTATAATAGAGACAACAAAAATATTATCTTTCCGGATGGTATTTTAAGTGTTGAAGCATTAACTGGTGAAAACAATACTATATTGCTAAAATCAAATGTATATTCAAATTACAACAAAGTAGAAAATATTGAAATTTATTTTGTTGAAAATGAAAATATAAGAGATATTTCAGACAGAATTGAGAATAATATTCAATCTATTTTGAATAAGGAATATAGATACAATTATTTAGAGGATGCAAAATTAAGCCTGAAAAAAGGGTTATTGGATTCAAAGGCTTACTTTAAAGATGAAGAATCTTTTGTAAAAATTTTAGAAAACAATGATTGAAATGGTAGAGGACCTTTAAAGATAGATATTATAAATAGTAAATGAACTCTTGATTTAACTATATTACAACCTCTCTTGGATACTGCAGCTGGTTATACATTTGGATCTAAATCATCTTTAAGTGGAGATATTAATATTGTTGAGTCAAATACTATTTTTAAATCAATATTTGATATAAAAATAGATGATTATTATAAAACTATTGGTAATACGGCCGGAACTAATTGATTGTTTCAGTTTGTTTATAAAATAAATGGTAAGGAAATTTTTAATAGAGGAGAACTAATGGTTGTTATGACTCTTTATGAGTTTTATATAAGGTCTCTTCAAGAATATGTTTCTATAAAAGGCGAAGAATTAACATCAATAAATGATAGAAATATGATATTTAACTTTAGTTATAAAACTATGCAACAGTTATTTTCTGATCCAATAACTGGAGGACAAAAATTTAATGCAAACATAAACGGTGTTGCATTTGAAATTGAAGCCAGTCCTTATTTAGTTGACAATAAATCAAAAAACACAAACTTAAATATATTAGAAGATTATAATTTCAAAAAAACTTATAAGGTTGATTTTGACAATAATAAACAATTTGATGTATATTCATTTGTTAAAAGAGATGTATCTGATAATAATGCTTACGAATATAGCGAATTCAGACATAACAAATAGTAAGGGATTTCAAAGATGATAGAACTAAAAAATGTTACTAGAATATTTAAAGATGAAAAAGGTATTAAAGATCTTAATTTTGAAATTCCGGAAAAATCAATAGTTGTTTTTATTGGTAATAATGGTGCAGGAAAAACAACAGCTATTAGAGCTATATCTGGAGAATTAAAACTCCACTCAGGAGAAGTTTTGATTGATGGTGAAGATTTATTTAAGAACAATAATCTTAAAAAAATAGCATTTTTTCCAGATACAAATTCAATTCCCAGAGGAATGACTGTTTATGAATATGTTAGATACTCTTGTGCCGCTCATGGTATAAGGGAAAGTTTTATGTTAGAAAAAACTACACCAATTTATGAACTATTAGGAATTAGTGGATATATTAATACTAAAATTAAACATTTATCATCAGGTACTAAAAAGAAAGTTGCAATGGTTTCGGCTCTTGTTTTATCTCCAAAATATATTATTTTTGATGAACCAACAGCGAACTTGGATATTGAATCAAAAATAGAATTTATTGAAATTATTAGGGTTCTTAATTCTTTAAATGTTTCTATTATGATAACAAGTCACTTGATAGAAGAATTAGAAGATATAGCTACTCACGTTGTATTAATAAATGATGGAAAAATTGTTTATAAAAATGAGTTTGATAAAAAGAAAGAAAAAATATTAGACATATATAAGAAATTTGTTGAGAAGCCAATCTTTAATAAAGAAATTATTAAAGATTTATATTAGGAAGATGTGTTGGTATGGAAGAAAATAAAACCTTAGATTTAAATCAAAAACAAACAGATTTATTAAAAAAATACAAAAATAAAAGAGCTAAATCAAAAGTAAATGAGTATGAAAAAGTTAATTGAATGAATTTCCTTATTATATTGAAAATTAATCTTAGAAATTCATTTAAAAGCATTCCTTTAATAGTTACGGGATCGCTGTTTGTTATAGCATCTCTTGTTATGACTATCTCAATGCATTTTGTTAATTCTGACAATGGTTTAATAGATTATTCTAAGTTCTCTATTTTAATTGCAACACAATATATTTGTGGTGTGATATTACTTTCTGTATTTATAACAATACTTTGTGTTTTTTTGATTAGAGTTCATAAAAATACAGGTATTCAAAATATTGAATTAAGAGCTGGTATGAGTCCTGCTATAAGTTTTTTTATCAGACTTATTGTTATTTTGGTTATGGTGTTAACTTATGCTTCATTCAATTTGGTTTTAAATCTAATAGCTTCAATTGGCATAAGATTTGAACAAGATAATGGACCCTCAATAATATTATCTGCGCTTTTATTCTGATATATTTTTGGTCTTTTATTTGCATCAATATCTTTATTGACTGCTCAAGTAATTTCTTTCTTTGCTCAAACTGCTTTACTAGTAATTTTATCAATTACATTTGCAGTTTCTCCAATACTTGCAAATTTAACAAGAAGTGTTCCTGTAATGAAAAACATTTTTGAACAGAAGCAAAAAGCATATTTAATGTATCCGAAATTAGTGGCTGGTCAAGAATTTTATAATATTTTGTCTTCTGAGAATGTTGATCCAAAATTGTCTTCACTACTGTCTGATGCAAATTTATTTCAAACACTTAAAGAAAATATAGGTGAGGTATTTTTTTCAGATGATAGTGTAAAAATTAGTTTTGAAGATTTTTCAAGAAATGATAATCCTTCTATAATAGTTGATGCAACTACTCTATTAGAATTTTTAGTTCAAACAGGAAATTACAATGTTAAATTAACTTCAAAACCATTTGGTGGAAAAACAGATAAAATGAGTAATTTCTTATTTGAGGGTACAAGCATTTATTCTTTATTGAATGACATAAGTCAAAATTTAATTGGATTTGAAGACTCACAAGAAAACCCATTTATTTCAAAAGAAGAGAACTTAAATGATGATAGAACTGTTAATTTTAACTTAAAACCTGCATTGGACTATTTATCTAATAAATATATTTCAAATCCATCTATGTTGGCACTTATTAATTTAATAGAAGTTCAAAAACAACAATTAGATATTTATGACTCAATTACTCATACAGATATTTATACAATATATGAAGAACCTCAGTTTGTAAGAACTGGAGGAGAGGTAATGCCTATGTTTAAATATCAAGAAAATAGTCAATATTTTGATTTTGAATATGATAATGGTCATCAGTTAATTCCATCAATGCAAATGATCTCTTATATAATTTTGCAATTATATAAAAATATGTACATATCATCAAATTACGTAGACACTCAATTTGATATAAATATGTTCATTGAACAAGAGGGTAATAATTATATATTTGATAGTTCAGTTACAAGTGTAAATGTAATGAACATGTTAAACATCTTTAATCACACTGTATTTATTTATCTAAATGGTAAAACTTCTCCAATGACTTGAAATTATTTAAACGAAAAATTTTCTCTAATTAGTAAATTTTCGCTTACTGACTTCCAAGTCAATGTTAATTTAGAAGCTTGAAGTAGTATTTATCAAAACGGTGAAAAGCCAAATAAAACAACATCAGAATCAATATTATTTGCTAAAAATGATAAAGGTTCATCAAAAAATACTGTAACTATAAAAGATAATATTGAAGTTGCAGGAATAATTGTTTGATACCTATTTTTAACTATTGGTTTATTTTCATTAAGCTATTTACAATATTTAAAAAGAGCTAGATATTAAAACTTACTTAGGGTAAGTTTTTTTATTGTTAAGTTAGGAATATGCTATTTATTTATATATAATATAAATATTATTGGCAATTTTATAAAGTAAGGGGCGATGTTGATGCAAACTTTAGAATCAATAAATGAACAAGAATTTAATTATGTTGAGTGTAGAGATGTAGAAGTTCTTGTTGCAGAAATGCGCAAGTATATTAAAAATAATAAATTAATTGAAGAAGTTAAAAAAGCATACTATTATGCAGAAGAAAAACATAAAGATCAAAAGAGAAAAAATGGAGATCCTTTCATAATTCACCCACTTTCAACTGGTTATTACTTAGCCCAATGAAGAATGGGTCCAAAAACAATTATTGCAGGTCTTTTACATGATGTTATTGAAGATACACCAGTAACATTTTCAGAAATTGAAGATTTATATGGTGTTGAAGTTGCAGACATAGTTGAAGCTGTAACTAAAGTTAGCTACTTTACTAAAGAAAATCGTGAACAAATGAAAGCTAATTATTTAAGAAAACTATTCTTATCAATGATTAGAGATATTAGGGTTATAATTGTTAAAATTGCTGACCGTATGCATAACTTATTAACTCTACAATACATGAAACCTGAAAAACAAAAAATTATTGCCAAAGAAACTTTAGAAATTTACTCAACAATTGCTCATAGAATTGGTATGAAGACTGCCAAAAACATATTAGAAGATTACTCTTTTGAGTACTTAAATCCTAAAGAGTATACAAGAGTTAAAAACCTTTTGGAAGAAGATAAAAGTTCTAGAAAAGAAATTATAAAAGATATTATTGAAGAGATAAATAAAAAATTAAAAGAAGGCGGAATTAAAAACGCTCAAGTTTTTGGTAGGTCAAAAACAATTTATTCAATTTATAGAAAATTAACTCAATTTGGTAAATCATTTAGTGATATAAATGATATTTTGGCTGTAAGAATTATTACAGATAAACAAGATGATTGTTATAGAATCCTTGGGTGATTACATCAAATTTTCACACCACTTTCAGGAAGATTTAAAGACTATATTGCAACTCCAAAAAATAACTTATACCAATCATTGCATTCAACTTTAGCAAGTAAAGATGGGATAATATTTGAAGCCCAAATTAGAACAAGAGAAATGGATGAAATTGCTGAAAACGGAGCTGCTGCTCACTGAAAATACAAAGAGGGAGAAAAAACAGTAGATATAGCAGAAAAACAAAAGGAAATTGACTTAAAAGTTGATATGTTTACACGATTGATGAACCTTGAAAAACTTGCAACTGAAAGTATTGAAATCGATTATAATGAAGAGTCACAAAAAATTGACTTAAGTGGTGAAGTTGTTGAAGAAACATTTAAATCAGATTACTTAGCACCAATGATTTACATTCTTACTCCAGATGGTAGTGTTGTAAACTTACCTTTTGGATCGACTGTTTTAGACTTTGCATATAAAATTCACACAGAAGTGGGTAATAAAACTGTTGGGGCTAAAATTAATGGTGTATTTTCTCCATATAATACAACTCTTAACTCAGGGGAAATGGTTGAAATCCAAACTTCAAAAGATGCTTATCCTCATGAAAAATGATTACGTTTTGTTAGAACTTCAACAGCTCGTAGATCAATTGAAGATTATCTAAATCTTCAAAAAGAAAAAGAATTAGAAAAAGAAAAAATAACTAATCAAAAAATTATTAGAAACACTAAACGTGAAATTGATAGATATATTATTGCAAATAATTTAAAATGAAATATTAATTCAATTGAAGAAATTCAAAAAAAACTTAATGTTTTAGATTATAAAAATATTGATGAATTTTTATTATCTGTTGGTAATGGTGACTTTTCTATTCCTGAAGCGGTTGATATAGTTTATGTATCGAAACAAGAATTAAAAGATATTGAATTAATCAATGATATGAAGACAAGAAAATATAAATCATCTAAAGGTAGAGATGATTTAAGGATAAATGGTATTGAAAAAGTTAGTTGTTCACTTGCACAATGTTGTTATCCAGTGCCTGTTGAACCAGTAACAAGTTTTATGTCAAAAACTAAAGGTATTCAAGTTCATAGAAGTGATTGTTTAAATATTACGAATATTAAAAAAGTAAAAAACTTACTTGAAACAGAGTGAATTGAAAAGAAAACTATGAACAAGAGATATAATGCAAAAATCAGAATTAATGCATATGATAGACCGGGAATATTATTGGATATTGTTTCTGTCTTTGCAGCTCAAAGAGCTAACTTAACAGAGGTTAAAGTAATTTCACAAGAAGATGATTACACCGGAAAAGGAAGTATGGTAATTGATGTTAGTGATTTAGAACAATTAAAAGTTATTCTAAAAACTTTATCGGAAGTTCCTGGTGTTATTGCTGTTACAAGGGCAACTTCTTCAGAAAATCCAATATCTTAAGTGTATTAAATACACTTTTTTTATTAATTTAAAGTGTTATATTAGTGTTGTTAGTGATTAGTAAATATGATATACTATAACTAATTATTATATTTTATGCGGAGGTACCTATGAAAAAAGAAATGATCTATTTGCCAATTCAAGAATTTGTTCAAGCTAACTTAGATTTTAATATAGCTTCAAATAGAAAAGAATCAGAATATGATTTTAACTTTACAAGATGAAAGACAATGATTTTTTCAAGTCAGAAATTGAAATTTGTTCTTAAATATGCACAATCAGTTTTACAATGACTAAGTAAAGTTGTTAATGTACAAAACTTTAGTGTATCAATAGATACAACAACAGTTGATAGATTTAACTTATCAATTTATGAATTTGATACTCACGTATTTAACTGTTCATTATTTACTAACTTTTATTTAATACCAGAAGGTGACTGATCAAGTAAGATATTTGAAATGCATTTCTCAAAATTTGACTTAAGAAATGGAGAATTGCAAAAAAAAGATAGCACTAGTTTCTGAAAAGGTGAAGAAGGATTTGAAAAATTCGTAAATATGCTTTATGCAATTATTAAAGAACCTTATAAATTTGAAAAAGTAGCTCCAGTTCAATGACAAATTGACTTTAAAGATAAGAAACTTTCAAGTTCACAAATTAGAATGCAACTTGCATCACTTGTTCAAACAGGTGTAAGACCAGAAGATCCATACTTGACAATTGAACAAGCAATGAAAATTGAAAATGGAGCTAATCCAGATGTTGTTGCACAAGAAGCAAAAAGCGAAAGTGATTTAAAAGAAGTTATAAACCCAATTTGAGATGAAGGTATTGAACAAGAAGCTAAATATAAAGATTTAAACTTCGCAATGGCTAAATCAAGAGGGCTTGACCCAACTAATAAGAAAAAAAGAAGATAATATGCTTGCATATTATTTTTTTATTTAATTTTTTGGTTGTTTTTGGTTGTTTTTTATCTTTTTTGGAATAATATATCTATGAGGTGAAAGAATGATTAGAGAAGAAAGATTAAGACTAATCCTTGATTATGTCAACGAATTAGATTATTGTTCAAATGAACAAATATCAAAACACTTAAACATTCCGTTCACCACTCTAAGAAGAGATCTTACAGATCTTCACAATGATTCTAAATTAAAAAGAGTACATGGGGGAGCAAAGACCATTAGAGAAAAATCAATATTAGAAGCTGTTTTAGATGAAAAACTACTTACAAATATTGATGCCAAAAAAAGTATTGCAAAAAAAGCATTTGATTGTATTAAACCTTTTGAAACCATCTTTTTAGATGCAGGTTCAACAACATTTTTCTTAGCAGAATTAATAAAACCTGAATTAAATAATAAAATTTATACTAATTCAATTATTAATGCTCAAGTATTGGCAAAAAACGGTATTAAAGATATTAATTTATTACCGGGAAAATTAAAAGTATCTACAGTTGCAATTTGTGGAGTTGAAACAATTGCTGCTTTATCAAAATACAATTTTGATTTGGCTTTTGTGGGTATAAATGCTGTTGATAAAGAATTTAATTTTTTTACAACAGATGAAGATGAAGCAGAAGTTAAAAAAATAGCTATTAGGAATTCACAATTTGCATTTGGTTTAGCAGATACATCTAAAAATAACTCTAAATCACTTGTTAAATTTAGTGATAAATCTCAAATAGCACTTATCAATGAAGAGGTATAAAAAATGATATATACATTAACATTAAACCCAGCAGTAGACCACATTGTTCTTGCTAACAAAAAAGTAGAACTTGGTGTAACTAATTATTATAACGATGAATACAAAGTTGTTGGTGGTAAAGGTATTAATGCAGGAATAATTTTAAAGAATTTAACTGCAGAAGTTCAAGCAATTGGTATTATGGGTGAAAAAAACAAAGAAATATTTTTAGATAAATTTAAAGAAATAAATTTAAATAATAAGTTTTTCTTAAACCAAGGATCAACAAGAGTTAATTATAAAATTAAACACTTAGAATCTAAACAAGAAACTGAATTAAATGGTATGGGATTTGAAACTCAAAAAGAAGTTTTAGAAGATTTAATCCTATACTTGAAAGATAATCTTAAAAAAGAAGACATCGTTATGCTAACTGGTAGTGTTGCTATGGGTATTGAAAAAGATATCTATGAACAAATAGGTAAACTTGCAAACGAAAAAGAAGCAATTTTAATTTGTGATGCTACAAATGACTTATTAAAAAATGTTTTAAATGAAAAACCATTTTTAATAAAACCTAACTTAGAAGAAATTTGTTCTACTTTAGGATTAGAATTTAACGAAGATATTAGCTTTGAAGAGACAAAAGAATTAATTCAAAAACTAAAAGACTTAGGAGCACAAAATGTTTTACTAAGTATGGGTTCAAAAGGGAGTTTATACTTTGATTCAAACAATGATGTTTACAAAGTTGGAATTGCACAAGGTAAACTTGTTAACTCAGTTGGTGCTGGAGACAGTATGTTAGCTGGATTTGTTTTTGGTAAATACAAAAACTTATCAATTGAAAATACACTTCAATATGCAGCTGCCAGTGGTGCTGCAACGGCTTTTAATGAATGACTTGCTTCAAAAGAAGAGATTGAAACATTAGTTTCACAAATTAAAGTTGAAAAATTATAGGAGGTTCACATGGAATTAAAAGATTTATTTGGTAAACAAATAAGTTTCTTTGATGTAGATTTAAATTCAAAAGATGAAGTAATTGAATTTTTATCTAAAAAACTTCAAGAAGAAAATTACATAAAATCTGTTGAAGACTTCAAAGCAGCTGTTTACAAAAGAGAATCTGAAGGGTCAACTGGTGTTGGAGATGGTATTGCCATTCCTCACGTTTTAAATCCTACAGTTCAAAAATCAGCAATCGCATTTGCTAAATTAAAAAATAAAATTGATTGACAATCATTAGATGATCAACCAGCTGATTTAGTATTTATGATTATGACAAATGGAAAAGATGGAAATGAACACTTAACTGCTCTTGCTGATTTGTCTGGTTTCTTAATGAAATCAGATGTTCAAGCAAAATTAAGAGGAGCTAAATCTATCAAAGATGTGCAAAGTGCATTTACAAAAGAAGAGAAAAAGGTTGAAAAAGTAGAAAAACCAGGAAGTTATGATGTAATTGGTATTACAGCTTGTCCTACTGGAATTGCTCATACATACATGGCTCAAGAAAAACTTGAAGAGTATGCTAAAGCAAAAGGTTTAACAGTTAAAATTGAAACTCAAGGACGTAGAGGAATTGAGAATAAATTAACACAAGAAGATATAGATAACGCAAAAGTTATTATTTTGGCTCACGACAAAGCTCTTGAAGGACTTTCAAGATTAAATGGGAAGAAAGTTATTGATACACATACTAAAGAGGCAATCTTTAAAGGTGATCAATTAATTGAAAAATATCAAAAAGGAGAAGGATTAACTGAAGTTAAAGCGGCAGCCGATTCTTCAGAATCAAGTGAATTTACAATGAGAAAATTCCTTGATGTTAAAGGCAATTTACTTGGAGGAATTTCAAGAATGTTACCATTCGTTGTTGCAGGAGGAATCATTTTAGGAATAGCATTCTTAATTGACTTTGCAACAGGTGGTGGAACTGCCCCAGATAGTAGTTCAGAAATTTTTAAACAATGACTATTATCAAATGAAGGTAAAACATGAGCAGATTTCCAAACATACTGAATGGGTAACTTTGGTACTCATAATGCTGCTGCTGGATGATTTGCAGCAATTGGTAAAACATCTATGTCTATGATGGTTCCAATTTTAGGTGCATTTATTGCATTTTCAATTGTTGGAGCTCAGGGATTGATGCCTGGAATGGTTGCCGGGTTATTCTCAACAAACGTAATGGGATTTGCTTATTCAGGTAACGAAACTGGATGAGATGGTTTATGAGGAAGACTTTTAGGTGATAGCTTAAAAGGTACTGAATCAGGATTTATTGGAGCAATCGTTGGTGGTTACTTAGCAGCTTTATTGGTTGTTGGTTGATCAAAAGCAATGGGTAAATTCCCAAAAGGATTACAAGGAGCTAGAGATATTGTATTTATTCCTGTAATTTCATTATTATCAATTTCACTAACAATGTTCGTAATTAACATTCCTTTGGGATTTGTTATGGGTGGAATTAGTTTAGGAATTCAAAAATTAGCTGAATTAAACTTATTATGACTTGTATCAATTTTAATTGGATTTATGATGTGTGTTGACATGGGTGGACCTGTAAACAAAATTGCTTACTCACTAGGAAACTTAGCTGTTGGTGGTAAATTGGTTACTGACGCAACTACACAAGGTTATAGTGATCAAACAATTATTATGGCTTCAGCCATGATAGCAGGTATGTTACCTCCAATCATGGTTGCAATGTCAACAGTTATTTTCCCAAAAGCTTGAACAGCAAAAGATAGAGATGCTGCAAAAGCAAACTGATTAATGGGAGCATGTTTCGTATCAGAAGGTGCTATTCCATTCATGGTTAAGGACCCAAAAAGAGTTGCTGTAAGTGCAATGGCTGGTGGAGCTTTAATCGGTGGATTAATCGGTGCTTTAAAAGTTAAATTACTTGCTTCACACGGTGGTATATTTGTATTCCCATTATTAAGTTCAAGTTACTTAGAAAATGGAACAACAATGACTGGTGGTTCAATTGCTTTAGGAGCTGGGGGAGCACTTCTAATCTTATTAGGAGCAAGTTTCTTATCAGCGATGATTTTAGGAATTTGAAGAACAGCAGATATTAAAACTGGAAAATTAGTTTTAGACTCAACAAATGGAGTTAAAGAATCAATTTTATCAAAAATTGAAGCTGTAAAAGCAAATGAAAAAATTCAAAATAAAGAAGAAAAATTAAACGTATTAAACAATAAATTAGCTAAATACGGAGAATTTGAAACAGAATTAGTTACTAAACAAAAAGCATATCAAGTTCAATTAGCTGAAAAAGCTAAATTAAAAGAAGTTAGAAGAGTTGATAAGTAATTAAATAATAAAAAAACCATATATTTATTTGGTTTTTTTATTATTTATGTTATAAAAAAGAAAAAGGGGGTATTTAATGATTAATGAAAGTATAAAAATAGACTTACATATACATTCATTCAAGAGTTTTTACAAGGATGGAAAAATAGTTAAAGAATCAACTAAAGAAAATTTGGATGTTCTACTAACAAAATTAATAGAACATGAAATAAAACTTTTTTCAATAACTGATCATAATAGATTTGATTCTGATTTATATATTGAGTTAAAAAATAAAATAAATAAAGATGAAAAATATAAAAATTTAAATTTTATACCAGGAATAGAATTCAATCTAAAATTAGAGGAATTCGATGAATCAAAAGCAGGACAAATAAATATTTATTTTAACGCTAGTTCAGAAGAAGAATTTATTCATATCGAAAATATCATTAATAGTGATGAATTTTTTAAAGAGAATAAAGTAGATTTTTTTTCAAAAGAGGAAATAGAAAAATTAATTTATAAAATTGGTTTTGATGTTATATTAATTGCTTCACAAACCAAAGGACTACATTTTGAGGGTAATGGTGGTAAAGTTTCTGCCCTATCAGACCACACAAAGGATTCTAAGAAATGAATACAATCAGGATATATAAGTGCTTTGGAGTTTCAAAAACCAAGAGTGGAGGGTATTTTAAAGAATAATTTAAGAGATTTAAATAATTTTGCATTGATAACTTTTAGTGATTGTCATGAATGAGCGGTATATCCAAAGCACGATTCAAGTTCTAAACTTACTCAAAAAAATTTCACAAAGATTAAGTCATTACCAACATTTAAAGGTTTAATGTATGCATTTTCGTCGCCCAAAACAAGAATTAATAGAATTGAATCATCCAACACAAATTGAATAAGGGAAATAAAATTAAATGATAAAATTATAAAGTTGGATAGGTCAATAAATGTAATTACAGGTAATAATGGTTCAGGTAAAACGGCCATTTTATCAAAAATTATAAATGATACTAATAAACTCAAAAATGAGTATTCAACAATTTTCTTAAATAATTCATTAGAGTTTAATGGTGAAAATTCTATTTCGTTCAAAATAATTAAGCAAAATGAAATAATTGATAAAAAATTTGCTCTTTCAAATTTATTTGAAAATATAGAACATGACAAAGACGACAGTGAATTTAAACATAAGATGGAAACATACACAAATAGAATTAATAATAATTTTCGTCATTTTTTATCTATAAAAGAATCTTTAAATAAAATTTATTCAACAGAAATTGAATTTGTAGAAAAAAACGATCATTACTTTATTCAGTGTAGTAATGACCTAGAAAATATTGAAGAAAATAAATATAATAAAATAGTTAAAAACATAAATAAAATTATTCAGGGCTATAATGGTTTAATTGAAGATTTGACATTTAAAGCTGATAAAACAAGTTATAATCTTATTGTTAAAAATAATGAAAATATCTTGTTAATTCTAGAAAAGTATAATAATTTAAAAAATGAATTAGATCAAAAAAATAAAATAATAAATAAAATAATAAGTATATTTAATCGCATAAATTCAAACAATTCTAATAAATCATCTTCTGCGGAGCAAAATAGAAAAAATTACGAAACTAAAAAACAGGAATTAATTTCTGAATTTAAAAAAATTATAAAATTAAAAAGCAAGGAAATTAAAGTTGAAGAATTTCCTATATTTTCTAATGGTATTAGTGAAATCAAAAAAAATGGTTTTATTTTTAAAAGTATACCAAAATACAGTAAAAATATAAGTGAAAATGATTTTTATAGTGTTGTCTTTAATAAAGAAGTTTCGAATCAAGATGAACTATATAAATTAAAGTCAAATCAAGATTTCTTTAATTCTTTGAAAAAAACTTCAAATTCTCACGGACTTAGAGCTGATGAAATATTCAAAAAAAATTGTGAAAATTTTATTTCAAAGCAGATTGAAAGAAGTGAAATTATATTAGAAACTGATAATGAAAATCTAATAGGATCTACACCTGGACAAGCTGCGAATGCATTTATAAAATTCTTTCTTCAAGAAAATATATCTAACAACGATATAATATTGATAGACCAACCAGAAGATAATATATCTAATTTAAATATTAGTCTTGATATTATTGCTTTGATAAATTCAATGAGAGATGAAAAACAATTTATAATAGTAACGCATAACCCTATAATAGTTACTAATTTAGATATTGATAATTTAGTTTTTTTGGAAAATAATAATGGTCAAATAAGCTCTAAAAATGGTTGTTTAGAATACGATGGAGAATGAAATATTATAAAAATAGTTATTGATAATATGGAGGGTGGATTAGAAGCTGTTAAAAATAGAATGGATATTTACAAGTATGAAAAAAATTAAGTTAACATTAGATGAAAATGGATTAATGAAAATAAAGAAAAATCTAGATGAAGAATTAATAATAAAAAACCTAAATAATGATAAAACTATTAAAGGATCGGATATACTTAAATCAATTGTTTTTGATGATAAAATTGAAGAATTTGAAATAGAAGAAGAAAATAATTTTGATATCAAAGATAATAAAAATATAATAGAAACATTTGAAGAAATAGTATCTATTTTTAAAGAACTTTCTGATTACGTAAATAATAATAATAATAATAATAATAAAAACCCTAAATTTTAGGGTTTTTATTTTTCTCTAATTAAAAAAAGTGTAAAATATTATGGTTAGAGGTGAAAACATGATTCAAAAACCAAGAGGAACAGAAGATTTAATAGACTTAAAAGTAAGAGAATACTTTGCTTTAGAAGTTGTTATTAGACAAATAGTTGATACTTTCAACTATGGAGAGATAAAAACTCCAATATTTGAAAACTTAGAACTTTTTAAAAGAGGTGTTGGAGAAGAAACGGATATAGTTTCTAAAGAAATGTATACATTTAAAGACAGAAAAGACAGAGAACTTACTTTAAGACCAGAAGGTACAGCACCAACTGTTAGAGCTATTTTAGAAAACAAAATGTATATTAATGAAAACTTACCTTTAAAATTGTTCTACTTTGGATCAATGTTTAGATATGAAAGACCTCAAGCTGGAAGAAATAGACAATTCAATCAATTTGGTGTTGAAGTTTTTGGACCAAAATCTCCTGAAATTGATAGTGAAGTAATTTGTTTATCTTCAACAATATTAAATACAATTGGATTAGAAAATCACACAGTTCACTTAAATTATTTGGTTAATGGCGATCAAAGAAAAAAATATATAAATGATTTGAAAAAGTATCTAGAACCAAAAAAAATATGTGATGATTGTAAAAAAAGAATTGAAACAAATCCTTTAAGGGTTTTAGATTGTAAAATCGATTCAAAAAAATTTGATGATGTTATTGATATGAAAGATTATTTATCTGATGAAGATAAAACTTACTTTGATAATTTAGTTTCTAATTTAAAAAATATAGGAATAAAACCAATAGTTGATAAAATGCTTGTAAGGGGATTGGATTACTATACAGGTTTTGTTTATGAAGTTAAAGATAAAAAGGGTTCAACTCTACTTGGTGGAGGAAGATATGATGAACTTGTAAATCAGTTAGGTAATGTAGATTTACCTGCAGCTGGTTTTGGTTTGGGTATGGAAAGAATTTTAATAGCTTTACAAGAAGAAGAAATTTATATATCAGAACCAATCAGTTTAGATGCATACATAATAGGATTAAGTGAAAAAGCAAAACAATTTGCAAACATTTTACTATTAATGTTAAGAAAGTCTGGTTTAAAAGTAGATTTTGATTTCATGAATAGAAGTATGAAATCTGCATTCAAACAATCTGAAAAGTTAAATTCTAAAAATATAATTATCATTGGTGACAATGAACTTAAAGAAAATGTTGTTGTAATTAAAAATCAAATCACAAAAGAAGAAAAAAAAGTTGCATTTGAAAAAATAGTAGATGTAATAATGGGAGAATAAGAAATGAAACGTACACATACATGTGGTGAACTTACTTTAAAAAATGTAAACGAAAATGTTTTACTGCAAGGTTGAGTTACAAAAGTTAGAAAAATGGGTGCCATGAATTTTATTGATCTAAGAGATAGATATGGAATTACTCAACTTGTAATTGATGAATCAATCAGTTTAGAAAATGTTAAATCAGAATATGTTTTAGAAGTTGAAGGAAAAGTTATTGAAAGAAAATCAAAAAATCAAGAATTAAAAACTGGGGAAATTGAAATTAAAGTTGAAAAAATAACTTTAATAAATAAATCTGAATTAACTCCATTTGAAATTAAAGATGGAATTGAATCTCAGGAAGATACAAGGTTAACTTATAGATATTTAGATTTAAGAAGACCTGAAATGCAAAAGAACTTACTTGTAAGAAGTAAAATGAATCATGTTGTAAGAAATTTTTTTGTAGAACAAGAGTTTTTAGAAATAGAAACTCCAATATTTGGTAAATCAACTCCAGAAGGGGCAAGAGATTTTTTGGTTCCCTCAAGATTAAATACAGGAAAATTTTACGCACTCCCTCAATCTCCTCAATTATATAAACAATTATTTATGATATCTGGTTTAGATAGATACTTTCAAATTGTTAAATGTTTTAGAGATGAAGATTTAAGAATTGATAGACAACCCGAGTTTACTCAATTAGATATGGAAATGTCGTTTGCTGATGCAAATGATGTCATGGATACAATTGAATCTTTAGTTAAAAAAGTAATTTTAGAAATTAAAGGAATTGAAATCAAAGAACCAATTCAAAAAATTTCTTGACATGAATCAATGGAAAAATACGGAAATGATAAACCAGATTTAAGATTTGGATTTGAAATCCATACTTTAAATGAAATTTTTAATAAAACTGAAATTCCTTTATTCTCAAATTTAGAAAATAAATCAATTAGAGCAATCTGTGTAGATTCACTTTTAAATAAAAAAGAATTAGAAGATTTAACTGAAGTTTCAAAACAAAACAGTGTTAGCATTTTAGGTTTTGCAAAGTTTGATTCAAATGAATGAACAGGATCAATTGGTTCAAAATTATCTGATGATGAAAAATCAAAATTAATGAAAGAATTTGACATAAAAACTTCTTCAACTATTTTATTTGTAGTTGAAGAATATTCAAAAGCAAGTCAAGCTATGGGGGCAATAAGGAATAGAGTGGCAAAACTTTTAAATTTATTGGATCCAGAAGTTATGAAATTAGCTTGAATTGTGGATTTCCCATTATTCGAATTCTCAGAAGAAGAAAATAGGTATGTTGCAGCACACCATCCATTTACAATGCCTGCAGATGAATCAATTAATAATTTTGATTCAAATAAAAAAGAAGCACTAGCAAAAGCTTATGACATTGTTTTAAATGGTTTTGAAATTGGTGGAGGAAGCCAAAGAATTACCGACTCTACAATTCAAAAAAGAATGTTTGATGCGATTGGTTTAAATGAAGAACAAATTGAATCTAATTTTGGATGATTTGTAAATGCATACAAATATGGAGCACCTTACCATGCTGGGTGTGCTTTAGGTTTAGATAGAATTTGTATGTTATTAACTGGTTCGGAAAATATTAGAGAAGTTATAGCTTTCCCTAAAAATTCATCAGGAGTAGATCCAATGACAAATGCACCAGACTTAGTAACAAATCAACAATTAGATGAACTAAATATAAAATTAAAATAATCCCCAAGGATTATTTTTTTTATAGAAAAATTTAAAAGAGTTTTAGTTTTTAAAAACAATTTTTGTAGATAAATTATTTTTATATCTTTATGATTATGAAATAAGGAGGTGGAAAAATGAAATCACTAAATTTTCATATAACTTACAAGTTGTTTTTTGGACTTTTATCTTTCTTTACAATTTTTTCATATTATATCTGAAATATAATTTCAGCTCATGAAGTTAATGGAACCTATTTAGGTAATTATGAAATATATACAATAGATTATTTTACAACTTTTACATTGTTATCTAATGTTATTGTACAAGCATGATTTTTATATGCTGCATTGAACCATAAAAATGAAGGTAAAACAAAATTGCTAAGTTATACAGCTGCAAACTCACTTGCAACAATGATTACAGTTACTTTAATAGTTTATAATGCTCTATTAATACCTGTAGAAGGTTTCCCAAGTCATCCGTTTTCTATATTTGTAACTCTTATAGATCATGCACTGGTACCAATTGCATTTATTCTTTATGTAAATATTTTTATGAAAAACAAAGATAAAGTATCTCTTAAAGAATTTTTTATTAAAAAATTTTGAATTCAATTTGTAATGGTTTTATCTTATTGTGTATTTGCAATGGTTAGAGGAGAATTAAGAATTAATTCAGGAGATTATTACTTAAAACAAGGTATTGTTTATCCTTATTTCTTCTTAGATGTACATCACATTGGACCGGGAGGTCTTCCGGGAGTTGTTTGATTCTTTATGGCATTTTTTGCAATTTTAGGTTTATTAGTAGGATTTAGTTTCTTGTATAACTATATAAACAATAAAATTATTGAAAAACCATATTACCAAAAATTAAATAAATAAATAATATACTTTTGATAATTAATATATAATATTAAAAGTGTCAATCGACACATCTTTTGATAGCGTAGTAGTATATGGCCTTTAAAAGAATTTAAATAGAAAGGCAGTGTACTTATGGGATTTGACAATAAAGATAACTTTAGACGTTCAAGAAGCGAAGGTGGATCAAGAGATGGTGGAGATCGCGACCGCGGTGGAGACCGTGGTGGAAGATCTGGTGGATTCGGTGGTCGCGGTGGAGACCGTGGCGGAAGATCTGGTGGATTCGGTGGTCGCGGTGGAGACCGTGGCGGAAGATCTGGTGGATTCGGTGGTCAAGGCGGAAATTCAGGAAGAATTGATAACTTTGAAAAACCTCTATTAGAATTATTAAAAGAAATTAATGAAAAATTAGACATTTTAATAAATAAATAATTATTTAATTAAAAACTTTCAGATATTTTATCTGAAAGTTTTTTTATTATTCATTATTTATCTTGTTTAATTTACTTGTAAAGTTTTTAATAATCAATTATTTATGGTATCTTAAAATAAATGGAGAAAAGATATGAAAAAATTACTTACTTTAATGTCTATAATCTCACTAATAACAGCAACATTAAGTTTTGTCATTTCGTGTGGTATTTTTGGAAAAGGTGAAGAAGGAAACGGAAATGGTGGTAACGAAAATAATGAACAAATAGATAAAGTTTTAGTTGGATATTATTATGACTGAGGAGGTATTGGTCAAGTTAAACCAAGTTTTGAAGAAATTGCCTCTACAAATTACAATATAGTCAACATTTCATTTCTTTATTCAAAAGAAGCTTATTTTATGCCTGTATATGAGCCGATAAACGCAAATGAAGTAAAAGAAGGTATAAAACTTTTACATTCTAAAGGTAAAAAATCACTTATTTCTATGGGTGGTGCAACTGGAAATAAAATGAAGTTTAGAAAAGAACAAAAAGATGAACTTAAAAAAACCATATTAAATGTTGTTGATATGTATGGTTTTCATGGATTGGATATTGATTGAGAAGGTGAATGTCTCTCTGATAGAGAAAGCCAACAAACAACAATTGATGCTCTAATAGAAATTAAAAAAGAAAGACCTGAATTTATAATAACAATGGCACCAGAAATGCCTTATTTAAAAAATTCAACAAAAAATGGAGAGAAAAGTTATATCCCATTCTTAGAAGGTCTTTATGAATACTATGATTGAATTAATCCTCAATTATACAATGGGTGAGCTTTTGGCCCTTATGTTGAAAAAAACGAACAAGTTATTTTAAATCTTCCTGCAGGATATATTTCTAATGATGATATAGAACATAGAGCTGAGTTCTACTACTTAATGACAAAATATTTAACAACGACTTATAGTCCAATTAACGATTTTTACCTAATTGATCCTGATAGATATGTTTTGGGAGCAGCTACCAACGAACCTGCCGGTAGAGGAGCTGCGACTAAAGAATCGATTAAAAAATCATATGATTTGTTATCTAATGAAGGTATATTTACAAAAGGGCTTATGACTTGAGCTTTAAATTACGATTCTTACGAAGGACATTTAGAAGTTAATGGTCAGATAATTAATTGAAAAAAATGAAGTTTTGAGTCTTGGTACAATGATACTCATGGAGAAGAAGCAAATAATTAGTTATAAACAATGATTTGTAAAAACACACCTATTTAATGTATAATTTACTTAATATAAAGATTGGAGAGATTGGTATGGCATTAGACAATAGCGTAAAAAATTTAATTGGTAACCTATTTAGAATAGACAATAACTTAGAATTATTTGCACCTGGTTATTTAGGTTCTAAAAAAACCACTGAAGATAACTTACCTTGATTAGGTTTAAAAAACTTAAATAGAATAGTTTATTTTGCAACAACATTTAACTATTTTTTCTTTGAAACAATGATTGCAGACATCACTATTGCTATGGATGCTAAAAAAAAGGAACCAATAATTATTGAGGTTAGAGATAATTTTACAAATTTGATTGAATTAGAAAAATTAGGTTTTTTACAATCAAAAGTTGAGAACATACCAGCATCACAAATGCTTTTATTAAAAGATCTATACAAATTCATGTTTACAAAATATGAAAAGTTTAATACTCTATTTGAAAATGATCCTAACATTAAAATGTTAGCAAAACACAGTGGTAGTTTATCTGCTCCAGTATTCTTAGAGGAAAAAGAAGTTTATGATTACTACGAAAAAGCTGCAAAGCAAATATTTGGTAAATAGAAATTCCTTTAAAGGAATTTTTTTTAGGTGATAATATGAAAAGAAATGAAGCAATTAGCAAATATAAATGAAATCTACTTGATCTTTATAAAAAAGATGAAGATTTTTTAAATGACTTAGAAATATATATAGAAGCTAATAACAAACTTTTAAGATATAAGAACACTTTAAATAATAAAGATAGTTTTATTAATTTTCTAAAAGAATCAATTAAAGTTGATAGTTATTCATCAAAAATGGGTCACTTTCTAAAGTATTTATATATAGAACAAAAAAACGAAAGATTAAATAATTTAGAGTCAATTTACAATAAGAAATTGCAACATTTTGATGGTAAATTTTCTTGAATAAGCGAAGAGGTTAAAGGAATAGGACAAAGTAAAATTCTGCAATGATTATCTAAAGATGAAGAACTTAAGCATTATTCTAAAAGTTATAAAGAATTTTTTAAACACATAAAATATTTATTACCTCAAAAAGACAGAGAACTAATTTCTAAAGTATCTAACTCAAGCTCGATATTATATGAAATGTATGAAACAATGAGATTTAAGGATAATGAAGAGAAGATTTTGAAATATAATGACAAAGAATATATTGTTAATCAAAAATTTATATCCGATATATATACTTACTCTGATCCTAAAGCAGATCAAGAACTAAGGGCTCTTGCTAGTTTAAAATACAAAGAAGAAATCAATTTAAAAAAACATACCTTTGCAAAAATATATGAATCAATTGTAAAAGAAGAAATTGAATCAAGTAAACTTGTTGGTATGGAGGGCTTTAAGGAAAATTTCTTTGATGAAGATGATTTTTCTTTGAATGATTTTCTGGGCCTTTTAAAATATACTTCAAAAAATTCTGAAGTATATTATAGATATTATGAAATAATAAAAAATTATTTAAATTTAGATAAATTTTATGGAACTGATTCGAGTTTAGAACTTATTAAATTAGAAAAATTAAATTATTCAGTTGAAGAAGCTCAACAAATAATTAAAGAATCATTAAAAGGGCTTGGGGATGAATATTTAAAGAATTTAGAATATTGTTGATCTGATAATAAAGTTGATTATTTTGAAGATGAGAACAAATCTACAGGCGCTTTTACAATTGGAAGTTATAAATATGATTCATTAATATCAATGAACTTTACAGATGATATAGATTCTGTTTCTACATTGGCTCATGAGATGGGGCATGCAGTTCATAATTTATTTGCAAAACAAAATCAGCCAAGACCTTTAAATGGATTCTCAAATATGATTGCAGAAGTTGCTTCTACTTTTAATGAACATTTATTGTTTGATTACTTAATTAAAAATGAAAAAGATGAAAGTAGAAAAATAACTTTAATACAAAATAGGATAGAGTTTATTTTTAATAATTTCTTTTCTGCTGTAGCTGATGCTCAATTTGAATATAATTGCTATGAAGAAATTGAAAAGGGAGGAGTTCTAACTTTAGAAAAAATATCTGATATATTAAAAGAATCCAATAGAAAAATTTTAGGAAAATCAATATTTGATAGATATGACGCAGACAGTTATAAATATAGTTGAATATCGATTTCACATTTATTTGAGCAACCATTTTATATTTTTAAATATGCTGTTTCAATTGCGGTTTCATTTAAACTTTATTCTGAGTTTAAAAATACAAATGATTCAAATAAAATTATAAACTTTCTAAAAGAAGGTGGCAGTTTAGAAATAACTGAATTATTTTCTAAGTATGGATTTGATTGTAAAGATGAAAACTCCTATAAAGAAATAATTAATGAAGTTAAAAGTCTTGTTGATCAATTTGAAGTTTTATTAAATAAAAAAACAACTTAATGAGGTTGTTTTTTTAATATATGTTTTTTAAAAATCTTGTGTGATTTTGTATTATAGAACCTGTAAAAACAATTATTTCTATTGAATAAATATTTATATCTACCAAATCTTGTTCTGAAATTTTATTTTTTCTCTTAAGTAGTTTTGCATACTTCATAATTTCTCTAACAATTAAATTAACTGTTGTAATACTTTCTTTGCTTGAAAAAACTTTTTCAGATAAAAGCTCTATGTATTCATCGTCTTTTAAAATTTTTAAAACATCATTTTTATATAAATTAAAATATTTAATTATTGTCTCGTTTGTTGCTAATAAGGCAAATTCCTGCTTTTTAGCAATATCCTTGCTTTCTATTGAATCAAAAAATGAACAAATTAATTCAATTGATTTAGTTCATCCTAATAGTGAAACATAATCTACTATAAGCTTATGAAATTTAGAAAGTAATCTTGCATTTGTTTTTATTAATTTAAACTTTTGGTTATAAAAATTTGTGTAGTTATCTATTTGTTGAAAAAATTCTTTATAATGATCAAAACTATAAACGTAATTTAATTTAAAATCACCTGGCTTTTTATTAAATTTTATTAGTCAAGAATTAAGTTTTTTTACATTCTTTTCAATATTCTTATTTCAATAAGGAGTTACATTTTTTAAGTTTTTAATATCTTTTTCATTAAGTTTAAATGGCTTAAATGTGCTAATCATTTTATCAAACTTTCTATAAATTGCTATTTTTATTATATATTAATAATATACAAAGAAAAGAGACAACTAATGATTGGAAAGTATGATTTTGACAATGTTAATATTGAAAAAGTTTTATTTTTTTTTGAACCTGCAATACACACAATTAGTGTTTTGCTTGAAGAACAAAAAGTAGAGTTAAAAAGAAACAATATTTTAGATGATTCTTTTTTAAAAGTTTTTAATTTCTTTAAAAATATGGAATTTTTAGATGATTTTAATGAAGGCAAAGATATTATATCTTTTTATTATGATGATTTTTGAAAGCAATTAATAAATATGAATAAAGAACAAGTTGTTGATAGACATAGGTTTTGACCTAATATAATTTCAATACAACAAATAGCTGAGATATTAGATAGATGAATAAAGATTAGTTATGATAAT
Source organism: Spiroplasma monobiae MQ-1 (assembly GCF_002865545.1). Classification (NCBI taxonomy): domain Bacteria; kingdom Bacillati; phylum Mycoplasmatota; class Mollicutes; order Entomoplasmatales; family Spiroplasmataceae; genus Spiroplasma; species Spiroplasma monobiae. The sequence continues at coordinate 409,702 of NZ_CP025543.1, forward strand.
TTAAAAAAAGGTTTGGAAGTATTGAATATACAAGAATGTACTTATGATTTAAAAAGAATAATTGCTAATCATTGTGATAATTTAAAAAGAGTAGAAAATGGATTATTTTTTAATAAGCAAATAAATGAATTGTTAGAAATGTTTAAAAACTCATCACGCTTTAAAACCATTGAAAACTCAGCTGAAATTATTCTTGGTATTTTGGAAGAAAATAACACAAGAAACAATAATATTCATAATATATTTGAGCAAAATTCAGAGGAATACTGAAATACTTTTAATATTCTTACTAGAATATCAATTTTGGCTGGTTTTGCTTTGTTATTAGAACAACCAGAAATTTTGAAACTTTAATTATTTCATACTCAATTTTACAATAAGCCTTATAAAATATTAAATTTATTTTAATATTAAAAAATTATATTAAAATTAGAAGAAAAAATAATATAAATTATTTTTCTAAGCTCTAATTCTATAATTAGAAATATAAAGTAATATATCAATCAAGGTTGGTAGGGTGGGTAGTTGAAAGAAAGGTAAAAAAAAGTGATAAAATTATTAAGCTTAATTGGATCGTTATCTATGGCTTCTTCAGCAATTTTGCCATTAAATCAAATTGTAACAGAACAAAAAAATGTGGAAGTTTTAGAAGAAGATAATGATTATAATAAATATAAAAAAGATGCAATGTATTATATAGATAATGCATTATTACAATTAGGTTCAACTCTATTGTTTAGCCATGCAAATGGAAAACTTGTATATCTTCAAAGGGCATATCCTAGCGTTAGTAAGGCTTTTGATGCTCTAAACAATGTAGAACATACACCTGAGATAGTTGAAGCTAAAAGTAGATTATTAGATGCAGCTAATAAAATTGATCAAGCTGCGAGACTTGGAAATGTAGATGCAATGAATATGTTAATAGGAGAAGCAATAATAAGTTTATCGATTGCTCAAAGAAATATTCCATATCAAGAAAGTGGATATTATAAAAGAGAAGCTATGTATTATTGTGATCAAGCACTACTTCAATTAGGTCAAACCTTATTTTACAACACCGCAAATGGGAAACTTATACATCTGCAAACGGCTTATCCTTATGTTAGCAAGGCTTTTGAGGCTTTAAATAATGTTGAACACACACCTGAAATTTTAGAAGCTAAATATAGCCTTTTAGAGGCTGCTGATAAAATTGATCAAGCAGCAAGACTTGGAAATCCAGATGCAATGAATATGGTGATAGGGGGCGCGATTAGAAGTTTGTCATTAGCACAAATGAATATAGGTTTTTCTGTATTGTAATAATTTTTATTTAATATAAATAAAATATTTTAATAGAGAGTTTTTGTTAATTCAACAACTCTCTTTTTTTCTGTAATAAGCATAACTGAAACTTAAAAAAACATAATTAAGTTATTAATAAAGTATTTTGATGACATAAAAACTCAACATAAATTAAATTAATTGGAGACAATCATATTTTTGAGTATTTGATAGATATGTTTGAGTAATTATAATAACTAACTAAAATTTCTTCAATAATCATTTAGAAAAATCTATATAGTTTGTAAAATCCTATCTTAATAGATACTTTATATTTACCTTTAATTTTGTTATAATACTAACAATTGACTACTAAAGGGAGAACAATATATGCAAGTAAAGAAAATTATAGTTAAAAACTTCTTAAATCCAGGTGAACAAAAGTTTGTATTTAATGAGGATCAAGTTTTAACAAGAGGTATTTTCCATAATCCGAACGAAATTCCTATGATTAATGACTTACTAAATGGTTCATGAATTGAATCAACTTTAAGTTTTGAAAAGTACTATCCAAAGTTTGCTAAAAAACTAAAAGATAAAGACATGGACTTTCAAATTGATGCTCTATTTTATTTGGAAAGTGAAGAATTAGAACAACTTAACACCATCTTAAATGGTTTGGGAGTATTAAAACCATATAAATCAAGAGCTTATTATTACTCAATTAAATGCATATATCCATTTATCTTTCCGATTGTTAGTTTAAAACCTGCAGAATTTACAGATGAAACTCCAATAGGTATTGGAAATCACTATGAAAAATTCTTTAAATCAAGTTTAAATAAAAGAGATATCTTAACTGTTATGGGTATTTCTGCTGTTGGAAGAATTAGAGATAGATACTTTGAATATAAAAATTTAAATGTAAGAGAAGATCAAAAAGTAATCTACAGAAGATATTTAGATGTTATTAAATCAACATATAGATATGACGAAGAATTTATTAAAAAATTAGGACAAGCAATTTACAATATTGATGATGGAGATATTATAAATTATGCTGATGAAGTAGAATTTTTCTTAAGAAATGATAGTTTCAATAACTTCTTAGAAACAATCCCTTTATTAAAAGAAGATGAAATGCTTAAAAATGATTTTGCTAAATTAATATTTGATGTATATTTAGTAGATTTAAAATGAATTTATTCAGTTAGAACTTCAAATGATATTGTTGAAATCAGAAAAAACTTATTTGAAAATTATTGCGAAAAAGCTTTATTTTCAAAAGAATTATTAAATTTCTTTAATACAAAATTAACAGTAGATAAAAAACTATTTGATTACAGTGTTTCAATTAACCACTTCTCAAATAATTTAGATGAAACTATAGTTTACAAAGGTGAACCTCAATTCGAAAAAATATTTGAAAAGGGTGCTATTGAACCTAAATTTGTTGAAGTTAAAGATACTAAGAAAATTAATAATAAAAAAATTAAAACTTTAAAAGAAAATTTAAAGAAAACAAAAGAGCAAGAGAAGAAAGCTGAAAAAGTTAAAAAAGAAAAAGTCAAAAAAGTTATGAAAGATACTAAGAAAACTAAAAAGAAAATAGAAAAAGAAAGTAAAATAAAAAAAATAGATAAATAATGAAGTTATAGTTTATCTATTTTTTTATGGGAGATTTATTATGGCAGAAATAAAAGAAACAGATATATTATCCAACCTTGTTAGTAAGCAACAATTATATAAGGCTGCAAGAAATACAAAAATTTCAAATGAGGATACTCAAAGATTTATTGACTCAATTTTTGGTAATTATTATTTGGATAATGATAATATTAATTTTCTTGTTAAAAACGGTTATAACTTCTTTTCTATTGACGATGAAGAATTATGTTTTTGCTTAAGTGGGATTGTATTTAAAGAATGTTGTAAAGCTAATTTATCGGAAGATAAAAAAGAAAACTACATACCATTTTTAAAAGCTATAATTAGTTATGAAAATTATAGTGAGTATTTAGACTTTTCTTCAAAACTATTTGAAAAAAATTATTCAGCAATGTCTGAAAATGAAAAATGTAATATACCATATTGCGATAAAAAAGCTGTTGAAAATAAGCTTTACAATGTTGATTTTAATGTATGTAAATTAGTTTCTTCAAATAAAAGAAATATTTTTGATAATAACTATCAAATGGGTCACTCATTTTTCAATGAAGTGAAAGACGATCAATTTAGATATTATGGATTTTGTGATCAACATTATATAAAGATTCAAAATATAGAAATGACTAAAAAAAGTTCTGATGAGGATATTTTGACTATCAATTTTACAACTGTTGTTTATAAATTATTCTTAGCAAGAGTTCAAATGGAAGCACTTAAAGAAGAGTATAGGAATTATTTTAATTCAATAAGTCAAGAAGCTATTAAAGCTTTATTTATATATAACTTAAGAAAAGTTTCTAATCATTTAAGTTCATTAATTGATTTATATAATTTCTTTTTAGAATCACTTAAAGGTGATTCTAAAGATTATGAAATTGTTAAATTTAATTTACCTAGAACAAATAACTTTAGAATTAAAGACGTGTTCCAACCGCAAATAACTCCAGAAAATTTTAAAGTTGTTAATTCAATTAATAATTTATTTATTCCAGAAAGTTTTGCAACAATTTCTATGTATAGTGATAAAAATAATTCATTCATCACAATGGTATATGATAGAAAAAATCAAAATATGAAAGAATTCTTTGATCAATATTTGAAAGTTGTTAAATCTAAAATGAAAAGTGAAGCCGCATTTATTTCCAATTGTTCTTTAATACTTGCAGATAATATTATTTTCAATAAAGAATGATTTGATGGTCTAGAAGATCAAGAAAAATTTCTGTACTCTGCATTAAATAAATTTAGATTTGAACACCCTAATATGGGTCAAGAATATTTAAAAATGAAATTCTTTGCAGGATTCAATAAAGGAAATAATTTCTTTTAAAAAATAGGGGTGCTTTAAAATGACAGGTATTTTTAATTCAGATGAAATTTTGAATAAACTTACAAATAAAATATTAGCTCAAGGAGAAAGACATGTACTAATAAATGGTCCTGAGTGATCAGGTAAAAGTACCTTGGTTAATTCTTTTTGTGATAAATTCAAACAAGAGGGTTGAAATGTAATAAGTTTTAATCCAGAACAATTTGACTTTTCGAAAGACTTATTTGAACAATTCATAACAATTATTCTTATGGGTATTAGAAGAAAAGTTGGTCAAAAAGAGTTTTTAAATTTTTTAAAAAGTAGAAATTTAAAAAATATTGTAAGAAAGAAAATTAAGACAAACAATAGAGCTGTTGCTTTTAGATATTTTTTTAATCAAAAACAAATAAATGATGATATAGATAAAAATGAACTATTAAATATACAGACGCTAATTGAAATTAATAATGCTTTAAAAAGATTGCAAATAGATTTACTTATTGTTTTTAATGATTTTGAAAAAACTGATTTAGTTTCTGATTTAAATGAATATAGAGTTATTAGGAAAATAAAAAAATACCTTACCGAAGCAAGAATGATTACAACATTCAACTTTCCAGATATTGAAAATCTTTCCACTGCTTCAAAATTTAATTTAGAAAAAACTTTTGATGGTGTTATAGATCTTTATAAAGAAAAATTAATGTTTACACACCCAAACACACAAGTTAACTACTTTATTAAAAGAATGGATATAAAAAATTTATTTTTAATAAATTCAATTAATGAAAGCATGGAGCTGCCTGAGAAATGATTAAAAAGGAATTTAAAAATTCCAGATACATACGAAAATAGAATTTTATATTATGAAGAAATTTATTTTGTAGTTTGATTCTTGCAATATTTAAGATTAAATAATGATAAACTTTTCAATATAATGCAAGAAGATATCAAGTTATATGATGGAATTAGAAAAAATAAATATAGTCAAGAAGAGTTGGAAGATAATAATAATCTTGGTAATATAAAATACATTAATCTTTTATTAAAAACTAGAGGTTATAAATTTGAAGGTGAATATAAGTTCTATGAAATATTAAAATTAATAAATACACCATTAAAGTGAGAAAATCCAATAATAGTCACTGTTGAATCTAAACCAAATGTGCTTAATATAATTAATGAATATGCATTCATGTTTATATTTAATTGTGTTTTAAGTAATGTTGAGAATATAATAGAAAATAAAAATTCAGAAACTTTATTAATTAATTTTGAACATAATCAAAAAGAATTAAAAACATTTGCATCTTGCTTATATCCAAGAACATTAAAACAAATAAATACATCAAAGGAAAAAGAAATATATGATTTGAGTGTATTTGAAATGGTAAAAGAGTTAATTGAAAAGTTATAATAAAAAAAACACTTATATAGTGTTTTTTTTATTTTTTTTATACTGATTGATCTCAATCAATATCATTTTCCTCTTGTTTATTTTTTTTATAACATTCATCACAAACAAAAATAGCCAATTCATCTCCAATTGATTCATCAAAAACGTAAATTCTTTTTTTGTCCATAAAGTTTAATTCATTACTACAATCTTTATTTTGACATTGTTCTTTCATTTTCTCAACTCCTTATGTATATCTTACTCAATTATTACAAAAAATAAAGGCATAAATTTTTAAAGAGTTAAAAGGTTGATAAAAATATAGAAAAAATGCACTTTAAATGCACTTTTGAAATTATTTTAAAAGTTACTTGTTTTTAAAATAACATAATCAACTTTTTTAATATCGTTTAATGTAGTTCCACCTGAGTAAGAAATAGATGATTGAAGATCTTCTTGCATCTCTTTGTAAGTATCCATTAGTTTTCCTCTTACTTTGATAAGTTCCTTTTTACCTTCGACATATCTTTTTTCACCTTTATTGTATTCGCTTGCACTACCGTAGTATTCCTTGAATAATTCTCCATCAACAGTAACATTTGCTCCAGGTGATTCTTCATGTGCTGCAAATAAACTTCCTACCATGCACATTGTTGCTCCAAATCTAATTGATTTAGCAATGTCTCCATTAACCCTTAAACCTCCATCTGCAATTATTGGTTTATGAGCGGCTTTACTACATCATTTTATTGCTCCAAGTTGTCAACCACCAGTACCAAAACCAGTTTTTAGTTTTGTAATACATACTTTACCAGGTCCAACACCTACCTTAGTAGCATCGGCCCCTCAAAATTCTAAGTCTCTAACTGCATGGGGTGTTCCAACGTTCCCCGCAATAATGAATGTTCTATCTTGCATGTTTTTTCTAATATGTTCTATCATATTTTTAACACTTAATGAGTGTCCGTGAGCGATATCTATTGTTATATAGTTTGGTATTATTTTGTCTTTTGCTAATTTTTCAATTAGTTCATAGTCTTCTTTTTTAACTCCTACACTTATTGATGAAATTAGATTTGCTTCATTCATTTTCTTTGTAAAAGAATATGAATCTACATTAAATCTGTGCATTACATAAAAGTGTCCATCTTTAGCTAGTTTTTCGCATAATTCTTCATTTATTACTGAAGCCATGTTTGCTGGCATTACTGGCATTTTAAATGTATTTTTCCCAAGTTTTACTTCTGTGTTACACTCACTTCTTGAGTTAACCACACACATACTTGGTATAAGTTGTATATCTTCATAATCAAATGCGTACATTTATATTTCTCCTTGTGTCCTATGAGATTATAGCAATAAAAAAACTAAAATTTACAAAAAAAGAAAATAAAAAATAACCCAAAGGTTATTTTAGAATTTTTTGGCAACTTCAATAATTTTGTCAGCTATTTGATCAATTGCCTCATCAGGGTTCATTGTTGAAATAGGTGCTATTTTTGTTCCTGCAAATAAAATTGGTTCATTTACATTTGCTCCAACAAATTCTCAAGTTCCTTTTAAGAATTCTGTATGATTTCCTCATGGATATCAACCAAAAGGTGCTCCTTGTGTTGTTAAAATTTGAACAGTTAAGTGTTCTAAAAGACCTTTTGCGTCTCCTTGTTTAACGTATTTGTATGAGAAAGTTTGATCTGCTAATAAAACGTGATCCAAGTAATTTTTAATTAAACCTGATACGTTAAAGTTGTTCATTGGACTTGATATTATAACTTTATCAACTTCTTTTAGTTGGTTGATATACTTTAAAGCATCTTGTTCATTGAAATATGTTCCAAAGTTTTCTCTTGAAAGTGTTTTGTGAGCCATTTCCTCCTTATTTAAATCCAAATTGATGATTTCATCATTTGGATTTAATGATTTATATTCTTTAACAAATCTATTTGTTAAAGATAATGAAAATGATTTTTCAGCAGGACTAACTGTTCCTGTGATTACTAAAACTTTTTTTGACATTTTTATCTCTCCTTATATCAATTTAATTTTATAGTTAAAATAGTGAAAATTTTTTCATAATTTCAATAAATTAAATATAAAATATTAATTGAATATAGAGGTACAAAATGGAAAAAGTTACAATTATCATAATTGCTGGAGGAAGTGCTAGTGGTAAAACAACTGTTGCACATACAATAGCAAATGAAATCTTTGTCAATAAACCTGTAACCCACTTATCAATGGATAGTTACTACAAAGATTTTAGTGATCTTACTTTTGAAGAAAAACAATTATTAAACTTTGACCATCCAAGTTCTTTAGATATAGAATTATTATGTAAACATTTAGATGATTTAAAGGATTTTAAATCAATTCAAGTTCCTGTTTACGATTTTAAAACTCACTCACAAAAAGGTGAATATATAACAGTTGAGCCTTCAAATGTAGTTATCTTGGATGGAATTCTTTCTCTTCATGTAGAAGAGATTAGAAAAAGAGGAGATATCAAACTTTTTATAAGAACAGATGATGATATCAGATTTATAAGAAGGCTTATGAGAGACGTAAATGATAGAGGAAGAAAACTAGATGATGTTGTAAATCAGTATTTAAATACTGTAAAACCAATGTATAAATTCTTTGTAGAACCATCAATTGACCATGCTGATTTGATCATTCCTTATTATGAAGGTAATAGCATTGCAATTGATATGGTTGCTGCAAAAATAAGTAGTCTTTTGAAGAAGTAAAACCATTAATATAAAGAGAAAATGAGTTTAAAATCTCATTTTTTTGTTTAAATTTTTCTCATATTAAATGTTTTTTTTGTCTAAAATTAAAAAAAATAGAGGCAAAACCTTTATTTAGGGGGTTTTATAGAAAATTGACATTAATTATTCAAATGTGTTATATTTAGTTTAAATGGAATAATGAGGTAAAAATATGGCTGAAAATAATAAGAATTTATCTTATACAGAAGATAGTATTCAAATTTTAGAAGGATTAGAAGCTGTTAGAAAAAGGCCTGGTATGTATATTGGGTCAACAGACTCAAGAGGTCTTCATCACTTGGTTTGAGAAATAGTTGACAACTCAATTGATGAGGCTTTAGCTGGAATATGTACTGAGATAAATGTTTCTATCGAAAAAGATGGATCAATAACTGTAAAAGATAATGGTCGTGGTGTTCCAATTGGTAATTACAAGGGGACAAATCAATCAACTCCTGAAATTATTTTTTCAGTATTACATGCTGGAGGAAAATTTGGTGGTGATGGTTATAAAACATCTGGAGGACTTCACGGTGTTGGGTCATCAGTTGTTAATGCGCTTTCAAGTAAATTTAAAGTTACTATTCACAGAGATGGACTAATTTCAAAAATTAAGTTTGCAAATGGTGGTAAGTTAGTTGAACCATTAAAACAAATTGGAACAAGCAAACAAAATGGTACAATGGTAAATTTCCTACCAGATGAAACGATGTTTTCTACAACAAAATTCTCATTTTCTACAATTAGTGAGAGATTAAAAGAATCAGCTCTTTTAAACTCAGGACTTAAACTAACATTAAAAGATAATAGAAGTGACAAATATGTTGAATACATTTATGAAAATGGTTTAACAGAATTTGTAAATGAACTTAAAGGAGATCAAAAAGCGCTTTGCTCACCAATTCTTTTAAAAGGTAGTGAACAAAGTATTGATGTTGAAATCGCACTAACTTATACAACAGATTTCTCAGAAACTGTTTTAGGTTTTGCAAACAATGTTAAAACTAGTGATGGTGGAACTCACATGACTGGTTTTAGATCAGGTTTAGTAAAGGCTCTTAATGAATATGGAAGAGCTCAAAATATTTTAAAAGAAAAAGACAAAAGACTAGATACTTCAGATATTAAAGAAGGTTTAATTGCCATTGTTACAGTAAAAATACCTGAAAGTTTAATCCAATATGAGGGACAAACTAAGGGTAAATTAGGAACCAGTGAAGCTAGGGTTGCTTGTGAAAAGGTTACAGAGCAAAACATAAGTTTTTGATTGCAAGAAAATAAATTAATTGCCATTTCTATTATAGAAAAAGCTCTTTTGGCTAGAAAAGCAAAAGAAGAAGCTAGAAAAGCTAGACAAGCAGTTAGAGATCAAAAATCAAAATCAAAATCAAGAACAATGCTTGGTAAGTTAACTCCAGCTCAAGGAAGAAATAAGAATGAAAACGAGTTGTTTTTAGTCGAAGGGGATTCAGCTGGAGGAAGTGCTAAATCGGGAAGAGATAGAAAATTTCAAGCAATTTTACCCCTTAGAGGTAAAGTTATTAATGCTGAAAAGACTAAATTAATAGACTTATTAAAAAATGAAGAAATTACAACAATTATTAATGCTATTGGCGCTGGAATTGGAAGTGACTTTGACTTAAGTGACTCAAACTATGGAAAAATAATTCTTATGACCGACGCCGATACTGATGGAGCTCACATACAAACACTACTTTTAACATTCTTCTACCGTTACATGAAAGAGTTAATTGTGAATAAAAACATTTATATTGCAATGCCTCCTTTATTTAAAGTAACAACAAGTTCTAATAAAAAAGAATTTATGTACTTATGAACAGAAGAAGAATTAGCAATTTTTATGAAAAAAACTAAATCAAAAGTTGAAATTCAGAGATACAAAGGGTTAGGAGAAATGAATGCAGACCAACTTTGGGAAACTACCATGGACCCAGAAAATAGAAAACTTATACAAGTTACTATAGACGATGCTCTTGCTGCAGAAAATTCATTTAGAACATTAATGGGTGACAACTCTGAAAAAAGAAAAGAATGAATTGAAGAAAACGTTAAATTTACACTTGAAGAAAACGTTGATTTTATTTAATTTTAAAAAAATTTAGCTAGACAGGTGGTGATGATATGGAACAGAAAGTGCCTTTTGAACAAAAGGTTGATATCATTATAAAAAAATTTGAAGAATATAATAAGATAAATAAAGATATTAAAAGATATGGAGATATTTTTAATACTTTTGTTTTTTCTTATGAAATAAAAGCACCTGAACTATTTTTTGAATTAAAAAGTACTGATTATGATGAAAACAACTTTTCCATGACATCACTTGCAGCTGAACAATGAATAGAAATAAATGTAGAAAATGATAATGAAGTTAACTGATTAATTAAAACTATTAATAAGTTTATTGAAAAAGCTCAAACAACAATGAAAAAAGCTAGAGAGTTTTCAAAACCTCATGTTGGTATTCTTGTATATGATGAATTTACAGATTCATATTATTTAAACCCAACTACAGGTCCAATTCTTTTGAAATCTAAAGAAATATCAAAAGAAATTTCATCAACAAGAATAGATATATTTAATATTTTTATTAATTTGAGATCAGCTGTTATTGAAGAAGATAGAAGAGTTGAATTGTTTGGTCTTTCAGAGTCTGAAGTAATTGAAAAAATAAAAGATTCTCTTAAATCAATAAAATCATCAGCTACAAAAATTATGAAAATTGAAGGGATTCCTCGTTATATGGTTTCTATTGAACAAGAGGGAGATAAAATCTTCTATAATACATATGCAACAGTAGATTTCGGTCTAGAAGCTGCAAATAAAAATAAAGTTAATGAAATTGATTTAGAAGCAGATTTAAACAATTTTGAGGAACTAGAATTAATATATGTGCAAATTAGAAAAGATGAAGAAGTAAGTAAAAACATGGTGGATTTAGCAAGAAGTTTAGTTTCAAGAAATGATCCAAAACTTTATGTTCAGAATTCAACAACAGGTCTTTGAACACTATCAAAAGAAGGTAAAGAAACAATTAAAAACTTAAATATTATTGATTTCATTAATAATGACATCAGTGAAATTGATTTCTCAATTGATTAGGAGGAAAATAAAATGTCAATAAAAGAAGAAAAAGGAATAATTAATTTCCCGCTTGAAGATTTAATGGGTGATAGATTTGGAAGATATGCTAAATATATCATTCAAGAAAGAGCTTTACCTGATGTGAGAGATGGTCTAAAACCAGTTCAAAGACGTATATTGTTTACTATGAATGAAATTAATTTAACCCATGATAGAGCATATAAAAAATCTGCTCGTGTTGTTGGTGATGTTATTGGTAAATACCACCCACATGGTGATACATCTGTTTATGATGCTTTAGTACGTATGAGTCAACCTTGAAAACTAAATATACCTTTAGTTGATATGCACGGTAATAATGGTTCTATTGATGGAGATAGCGCAGCTGCTATGCGTTATACTGAAACAAGGCTTGCTAAAATATCAAGCATTATTTTAGCTGACTTACAAAAAAATACAGTATTATTTGCACCAAACTATGATGATTCAGAAAAGGAACCAACAGTATTACCTGGTTACTTTCCAAACATTTTAGTAAATGGCGCTACGGGTATTGCTGCAGGTTATGCAACAAATATGCCTCCTCACAACATTAATGAAATAATTGATGCAGTTATCGCTACAATTAAAAACCCAAAAATTAAATTAAAAGATATTTTAAAAATTGTTAAAGGTCCGGACTTTCCAACTGGTGGAATTGTTATGGGTCAAGAAGGAATAGAATCAGCATTTGAAACTGGTAAAGGAAGAGTTATTCTTCAATCAAAAATGCATAGAGAAGAAAATAATATTGTTATTGATGAAATTCCTTATGAAGTTGTAAAACAAGATCTTGTAAGGAAAATTGGAGATGTTGTTGATGCAAACCCTCAAATTGAAGTTAAAGAAGTTAGAGATGAAACTGATAGAACTGGTTTAAGAATTGTAATTGAATTGTCTGCAAAAGCAGATTATGAAATAACAAGAAAATTTTTATTAAAAAATACTCCATTACAAGTTTCATATAACTATAACAATGTTGTTATTGTTGACAAGCAACCAAAACAATTGGGTATCATTCCTATGATCTTGGCTTACATTGATCACTACAAAGAAGTTTTTTCAAGAAAAACTAAATTTGAATTAGATAAAGCTGCAAAAAGATTGGAAATTATTGATGGATTAATCAAAGCTATTTCAATTCTTGACAGTGTCATTAAAATAATTAGAGACTCATCAAATAGAAGTGATGCCATAGCTAATTTAATGGAAAAACATTCATTCAGTGAAACACAATCAATTGCTATTGTTGATTTAAGATTGTACAGATTAACTTCAACTGATGTTGTTAAGTTAGAAGAAGAGAAAAAAGAATTAGCTTCTTTAATAGAAGGATATAAATTAATTCTAAATGATGCTCAAGTGTTAGATGATAAAGTAATTGAACAACTTAGTGCAACTAAAAAAGAATTTGGTGTGGCAAGAAGAAGTGAAGTGGTTGCTGAAATTGAAAACATCGAAGTTGAAATTAAGAAAACTATAGTCCAAAAGGATTACACAATTTGAATTTCACAAGATGGTTACTTAAAAGCAATTGAAGATTCACAACTAGGTAAAAATTCTATGGCAGATTTTAAACGAAAACCAAATGATATTTGAATTTCACAAGTGCCTGCTTCAAGTTTGGATCATATATTACTTGTATCGAGTGCTGGAACATATTATTCAATACCTGTTTATAAAATAATTCCAAGTAAATGAAAAGAAACGGGAATGCATATAAATAAAGTTGCAACAATTACTGGTAATGAAAGAATCCTTGCCGCATTTGTAGTTAAGGAATTTAAAAATGCAAAACAAGAAGTATTGCTAGCAACTAAAAAAGGTATGATAAAACGTACACCTATAGAAGATTTAGAAACAAAAATGTTTTCTAAACCATTTAGAATTATTAAATTGCAAGCAGAAGATGAACTTGTATCAGCTTCACTTGTAACTTCACAAACAAAAACAGTTACAATGCTTACAAGAACTGGATTTGCTGTTAGATATGATATCTCAGAAATTCCTTCAGCAGGACCAAATGCAAAAGGTGTTAAATCAACTGTTGTTAAAGATGAAGATATTGTTGCAGGTAAAGCTTTTGCGAGTGGAGATATATTAATAATTACAAATAAAGGTAATGTTAAAAAAATTCAACAAGATCTTGTTCCGATTATGGCAAGACCAAAGCGTGGTGTTAGATTATATCCATGAAATAAAAAACGTGATGAATTTGCAACATTCCTATATAATGTTCAAACAAAAGATATTTTAAATATCTTGGATGAAGAAGATAATTTAACACAGTTAAATGTTAAAAATTTTAAATTTGCTGAACTTGAAGATGTACCTGAAGATTTAGATATGGCTGAAATCATAACTACAACTTTAGAAAAGTCATTTATTATTAAAAACGGAGATACTCCAATTCCACCAAGAAGTGGTGAAGATGATGAAGTGAAATCTGTTGAAGTTAAAAAAGAAACAATTTCTAAAAAGCCGGTTGTTGAAAAACAATCTAAAGTAAGTATTAATGATGAAGAAACAAGCGAACTTAAAATAGATGTTGAAGATTTAATTTAAAAACACCTAAGGTGTTTTTTTTCTTTCTTTATGGTTAAATTATATTGAAATGAGGATAATATGATTATTCAAATTATTGGATCAAATGATATTGATAATGAAAATCTAGGAAAATACTTAGCAAAGAAGTATGGATTTGAAATATATGGTATTGATTTTTTTATTAAAGAGACTAAAGAAGAAGTTATATCAAATTATTTAGATTTTGTTTTTAAAGATAATGATTGTATAGTTGTTGGGATGATGTCAAATTTAATTAATTCTTCTTTTTATAAAAGAAGATATTTAATTTGATTAGATAAAAATGATGAAAATAAAATAAATAATAAAGATAAAATGAATTATTACAATGAAATATTTAAAGAATACAAAATCTGTAAATCAAATAAAATAATAATAAAGGCAGACATAAATCTAAGAGATCAAGAACAACTTCTCTTAAATATAATGGAGAAAAAAGATTATGAGTACATACAAAGGAAAAATAAGTAGATTTATTTATAAAGGTGAAAATGGTTTTGCTATTGCGATTTTTATTTTATTTAACAATGAAAAAAAATCTATAACTCTTACTGGACCAATTGGTTTAATGAGAATGGGAATAGTTTATGAAATAACAGGTGAAGAAGTTGATGATATAAAAAGAAATCAAAAAAACTTTGCAGTTAAAAGTTTTTCACAAGTTAAACATTTTGATAAAGAGGGATTAATAAAATATTTAAGTTCCCCAACATTCCCAACTGTAGGTAAAAAATTAGCAGAAAATATTGTTAATCACTTTGGCGAAGATTTATTTAAAAAAATAATTGAAAATAAAAGTGAATTATTTTTAATTTCAGAAATGACAGAAGCTAAAGCTCAAATAATTTATGATGTAGTAGTTGAAAAATTTGGAAACAACAAAGTTTTAGATATGTTTGTTGAGAATAATTTAAAAATGGAGTTCTTGAATTTGCTTCAACAAGAAATAGAAGATATGAATATTATTGAGCAAATATTAAATGATGATTTTTATACTTGAGCTAATGAAAATAAATTACAACCTTTTTCAGAAATAGATAGAGTTGCCGTTGCTTTTGGTATGAACGAATTTGATGAAAAAAGAATTTCTTGATATGCTTGTGAGTTTGTGAAAGAAATTTTATTTAAGGAAGGAAATACTTACACTTCTCTAGAAGAACTTACAAAAAAATTAAGACAACAATTTCCAAATCTAGAAGGAGATCTTTATAAGAAGCTTGTTTATGCAAAGAATGAAAAGATACTTTACTTTAAAAATGAAAAAATTTATACAAAAGAAAGTTATGAAGATGAGCAATACATTGCAAAAGAATTATTTGATCTCGCAAGCAAATCACATTATATTAAACGAGAATTTGATTTTGATTTAAAAATAAAAGAAGTAGAAAAATTTATATCTTCTAGAAATGGAATTGAAAATTTTAAATATAATGAGGAACAAGTTGAAGCCATTAAAAATTTCATAGATAATGATATTTCAATTATTACTGGAGGACCAGGAACTGGTAAGACAACTGTTATTACTGGAATTGTTAAAATGTATGAACTTGTCTATAATGATTCCAATTTTGCAATTACAGCACCAACCGGAAGAGCTGCAGGAAAAATTAAAGATGATTCAGGTTATAAAACCTCTACAATACATAGACTATTACAATATTCAGGAAATGATGTTTTTGAAGCAAATGAGTCTAAACCAATTTATAGAAATCTTGTAGTTATAGATGAATGTTCAATGATTGATAATCATTTATTCGCTTCTTTATTAAAGGGTGTAAAAGGTATCAATAAAATTTTATTGGTTGGAGATGTTGAACAACTTCCAAGTGTAAGTTATGGTAATTTATATGAAGATTTAATTGAGTCTAAACAATTTAAAACAACTCGGTTAATTAAAAATAATAGACAAAAAACAAATGAAGGTGAACTAAATTCAATTATTGAACTTTCAAATGCAATAAAAAATGAAGAAGTAAAAGAGTTTGATTTTGCAAATTCTACAAATGTAAATTTCGTATTTTCAAATGACTTTAATCAATCAATTAACATCTTAAAAGAAACTTATTTAAATATTAATCCTTCAAATATTGAAGAACAATTAAATAACATACAAATAATTGCTCCAATGTATAAAGAAGCTTTGGGAATTGATAATATCAATTCTATTATCCAAAATCTAGTAAATCCAACAAATTCAAAAGTATATAAAAGATATGATGCAGAATTTAGAGTTAACGATAAGGTTATGTATATTGAAAATGACCCAACATTTGAACTTTCAAATGGTGATGTGGGTTACATCAAAGAATTAAACTTTATCGGAGATAAATTTAAAACAGCTAAAATCATATTTAATGAAAGAGAAATTGAAATGGGTTTAAGTTCATTCAATAAAGTGAAATTAAATTATGCTTGTTCGATTCACAAGACTCAAGGTAGTGAATATAAAAACACAATATTGGTTCTAGATGGAACAAATAGGGTAAGCAACTTTGTTTTAAACAAAAAAATGCTATACACTGCAATAACAAGAGCCAAAGAAAGATTAATCATTATTTCTGACAGCAATTTATTTGTTAAATCATGTTATAAAAATGCAAAACAAAGATTAACAACTTTAAAAGAAACAATTTCATTATTGAATAATATTTAAATTATATATATAATAATTTTTAGTGGGGTAAAATATAATGAAACATAGAAATACGTATACATTTGCAATAGTGATTACAGTTCTGCTTGTAATTGCATTTATAGTTGCAGGAACAGTTGGAAAAACTGTTGATGTAGAAGCGATTTTACAATATAAAATGCAAAATGCTTCTTGAAAAGAAATTGAAGGTATGGATCAATTAGCTAAAAATGTTAATTCACCACTTTCACTTGCTTTCTTCTTATTTGGAGTTGGAGGAATTGGAGAATTAGCGGGAACACCTGGTTGATTTGGACTAATGGTATTTACAGTAACATCAGTAATAATAATTCCGGCTTTATTAATCTTTTTTGTAGCTCTTTTATCTGTTTTATCTGTTTTATTTGGAGTTGAATTTGTAAGAAGAGATGCAGAAGTTAATAAAATTAAAATGATAGGTAAATGAGGTATGTATGCTGGATTTGCAGCAACTTTCTTATTTGCTTTGATTGGAGTTGTATTATTCTGTTCAATAGAACAATCTTTAAAACAAGACTTAAATTTTAAATTTAATAATTATGATGCATTTGGAATTATGACATTCCTTACTTTCTTATCAAATGGTACTGTTTTTGGTGGAGTTAAATCAGAATTATTATCTAACGAGCATGTAATTTCATCATTGAATGCAGGTATTACTTTCTTGGTTGTTTTACTACCTATGGCAGCAATTGTAATGATGGCTTTTGCCTCAATGTACATTGGTGTATTTATTTCAAAAAGAGAAAGTAAAACATCAAGATTCTTTAACTGATTGAAAAATATTAGAATCGATTCATTAAGAGACTATATTAGTTTAAATATTAAAAATCCATGAATTTGAATTTTATCATTAACATTTATTGCAACAGTTATAATACCTGGGTTTGTTCATCCATACCAAACAACAACACAAATTCTAATTTCAGCAATAAATTTAGTATCAATACCATTGGTGTTTTCTCCAATGATAGTTGGTTACTTTATGGCAAAAGGAATCAAAAGATTCAACTACAACATGTTAATGTTTGTTCAAATAATAATATTAATGGGAGCAACATGAATATTCCAATTAAATTCATGAATTTTCTTAAAGGATTCAATGTTCTGAAATTCATGAATGAGTGCATTTATACCATTTAGTACTTGTACATTATCATTGGTATCAGCATTTGGATTTATTAAATTCTCAGACAAATAATACGAAAGTATTATTTTTTTTGTCTAAATTAAATTAATTGACTTAAAATATAGTTGTTAGGAGTTAGAGAGATGATACTAAAGAATACAAAAATTGTTTTAGAGAATAACATCATTGAAAATGGATGAATTGAAATCGAAGACAAAAAAATAATATCAATTAATGAAGGAACAGCTGATAAAGATGGCGTTGATCTTGAAGGTAATTGATTGATGCCTGGATTCATAGATTGTCATGTTCATGGTGGATATGGAGTTGACTTTGAAAGTGGAAAAATTGAAGCTTTTGAACAATTTTCAAAAAAAGTAACTCAAGAAGGAATCACAAGCTATGTACAAGGCAGTGTAACAAACTCTAAAGAAAATAATGAGAGATACCTAGGGGAGTTCTCAAAATTTATGAAAAATGATATGATTGGGGCAAAATGCTTGGGTATACACCTAGAAGGTCCTTTTATATCTAAAGAAAAAAAAGGTGCCCATGAATTGTCTCTTTTAGAAGACCCAAATATTGAATCACTAAAAAAACTTATTAAATATTCTGATGACAATATAAGAATTGTTACTTATGCAGCTGACTTGCAAGATGGAAGTTTTACTAAATTTATGTTAGAAAACAATATATTACCTAGTGTTGGACATACAAATATGAGTTTTTCACAATGTGAAAAAGATTATGAATTGGGTTTTAGACATGTAACCCATCTATTTAATGGGATGAGTGGGGTAAGTCAATATGAACCAGGACTTGCTTCATTTGCTTTATATAAAGATGATATTTTATGTGAAGTAATCACAGATGGAATTCATATTGAAAAAGACACTTTAAAGTTAATTTATAAGATTAAAGGTCCTGAAAATATTTGTATTATAACCGATGCTATGAACGCAAAGGGTTTGGATGATGGTGAATACAAATTAGGAAATCTAGAAGTTATTAAAAAAGGTATGAAAGTATTTCTAAAAGAAAGTGGTGTTTTGGCCGGAGCTGGAGCAACTTTTGATCATAATATCAGAACTATGATCGAAGCCAATCCTGAAATAAAAATGACGGATTTAATAAAAATGACTTCAATAAATATAGCAAAGCAATTAAATATTTTTAATAAAACAGGAAGCATTGAGGTGGGTAAATCTGCTGATTTGGTAGTTTTAAATAAAGAAATGTCAGTAATAAAAACATTTGTAGAAGGAAAGAGTGTATATGAAAGATAAAATTAACCCAAGAAGTTTTACAATGACAAAATTCTTGTTGACTTTAGGATTAATTTTAAATTATACTATTTCATTGGTTTCCTTTATTGATGTTTTTAAAGGAAATGAAACAAATTTACTATTATCAACAAAATCATTTTTGATAATTCAAATAATGTTATTAATTTTTTCTCTTATTTGTTTTTTTGTTTTTTTTCTTGTTAGAAGAGATATAAACAAGAAAATAGAATACAAGTACAATAACAAGGAAAAGAAATTAATTTATATAATTTGTCTTTTAATAACTTTAATTTTTTTAATAACATTTATAAATATATTAATGTTCACATTTTTATTTGAAAAGATAGAAATAATGATAATTATATTATTAGTAACACAAATGATATTTGGTATTACTATTTCTATTTTAGAGAGTTTCTCAAGACTTTCTGAACAAGTTATAGTTAATCAAATTTGATTTAAAGATGAGAGTAAAAACGAAGTTAAAAAGTCAAAGACTAAAGTCTTGGATAAAAAGGAAGACTTTAATCCATTTATGCAGGAGGAAGACAATGATTAAAATTGGAACAATAGGAACATCTTCTATAACAGAACAATTTGTTGAAGCTGCAATTAAAAATCCCAACTGCAAAGTTACTTGCTGTTATTCTAGAGATAAGTCTAGAGCTCAAAATTTAATTAGAAACAATAAACTTTACGCAAAAGCAGTTGATAACTTTGAACAAATGCTAGATGAAGTAGATGCAATCTATATTGCTTCTCCAAACGGGTTACATTATGAACAAGCGAAATACTTTTTGACACAACAAAAACATGTTTTGTTAGAAAAACCATTAACTTTATCTTTTAATGAAGCTTTAGAGTTATTTGAAATTGCAAAAAGGAATAATGTTTTTTTAATGGAAGCATATAAGACTTTCCACACACCTCAATTCGGACACTTATTTCAATTTGTAAAGGATTATCAACCATTTATTGCTAACTTAAATTTGAATAAGTATTCATCAAGAATGGAAAAAATAAAAATGGGACATTATGATTCTGTTTTTGATTTCAACTTAGGTAAGGGTTCTACATATGATTTATTAATTTATCCAGTAGAATTAAGCATTGCTCTATTTGGACCTGTTGTTGAAGTAAAATCTATGGGACAAAAAATATTGAATGGTAGTGGAATGAATGATTGTGTAATTTTAAGACACGAAAGTGATGTACTTACAAATATTGTTTGTAGTAAGGCAAGTAATGGAAGAGTTCAAAGTGAATTGCTTTCAGATCTTGCAACATTAACTTTTAAAAATGTTATACAATTAGAAGAGATAAGTTTTTACAACACTAACTCTAATGAACAACAGTTACTTCACAAAACAAATGCAGATAAAGATTTGTTTGAATTTGAATTAACAGTATTTTTAAAAATGATCTATGAAAATGATTTCAATTTAAGAGATTATTTATTGGACATTAGTTGTGAAACAGTTAGAGTATTAAATATTGTTGAAAAAAATCAAGAAAAATCAGGAGATAACTAAAATGAATTTAAATAAATATATTGACCACACTTTATTAAAAGCAGATGCTAAAAAAAGTGAAATTGAAAAAATATGTGCTGAGGCAAAAGAATTTGATTTTGCAACTGTGTGTATTAATCCAGGGCAAATTACTTTTGCTAAATCTTTATTAGAGGGAACAAATGTAGGAATTACAACAGTTGTTGGATTTCCTTTAGGTGCAACTACAAGTGAAGTTAAAGCATTCGAAACTAAACAAGCAATTGAAAATGGAGCTACAGAAATTGATATGGTAATCAATATTGGTGCTGTAAAGGATGCTAACTGAGATTTAGTTTTAAATGATATGAAAGCTGTTAAATCGTCTGCTCCTAATAACTGTGTAAAAGTTATTTTAGAAAACTGTTTGTTAACAAAAGAAGAAATTACTAAATGTTGTGAACTGGCTCTTGAAGCAAAATTAGAATTTGTCAAAACTTCTACAGGCTTTTCAACTGGAGGAGCTACTTTTGAAGATGTTGCTTTAATGAAATCAATTGTTAAAGATAATGCAAAAGTTAAAGCTGCTGGTGGGGTTAGAACTTATGATGATGCAATCAAAATGATTGAAAATGGAGCGGATCGTTTAGGAACAAGTGGCGGGGTTGCTATTGTTAAAGGTGAAGAACACAAAAATGGTTACTAGATAATGAAAAGGTTGCTTTAAAAAAGTGCCTTTTTTTGGTATAATATAAATAATGTATTTATGCTAAGGAGCAAATTTTCATGAAAAGACACGGTTTTGAAATTGATGATTATAATTTACCTGCATCAGTTAGAAAAAGAATAGATGATTTAGTCGATTTAAACATTAACCCATCAACAATAAATTTAATTACAGCTGAATTTTCTGCTTCAAGCGATGATGTTAAAGAAAATATCGGAAGATATATAGCAAGACTTCTAGAAATAGAAGATTTTGTTATTCAACAATCTCATGATAGAAGCCAACAAATTGGAGCTGGTTTAAACTTAAAGCACCAAATGGGTGCTAAAAATCGTCAAACCAATTTGCTTAGAATTCAACAAATATTTTTAAAGAATGATCAGGAAAATGAAAGAGTGAACAAGACAAAACAAAGAGCTCAAGAAATTAATGCTTCATCTGAACCTTTATTGGATTTTAAACAAGCTATGGTTATTAATAATGATGAGGAATTGAGTGAAACGGTCAAACTTCAACAACTTGCGAATAAAAGAAGAAAAATTGAACTTGCAATCATAGAAGAACAAGAAAAAATAAAAGTTGCTCAAAGACAATATAAGAAAGCTAAATTAGAAGATGATGATATAACCCAAGAGTTAAAACTTAATGTGGTTAAGTTCGCAAATAAAAGATTAAAGGAAATATCAGAAGCTATTCAAACTTACAAAACAGTTGATAAAATTCCTGATGAAATTATAGATAACAAATCAAACAAAAAAGATTTTTTAAATGAAAATGATAAAACTAATTTTGAAAAACTTCAAAATGATATTAAAAATTTGAATGAGAAAAAAAGTAAAACAGGAAGTACTCAAACATTAGAAATAGATTTAGAAACTTTCTTTGATGTTCCAGGATTTGGTCCTGAAGATAGTTATGAAGCCATAGAATATCCTAAATATTCAAAAAATGTAGAAAAGGCAAGTAAAAAAGTTCAAGATTCAAAAAAAATTAAGACCAAAAATGTCAAAGAAAAAAGTCAAAAAGATGTAAAAAAAAATAGCCAATCAGAATTAGGAGAAAATAAGATCGCATCTAAAAATTCTGAAGCTGAAAAAATAATCAAAAAGATAAAGAAAAAATCCAAAGCAAAAGACAGACAAATTGAAAAAATAAATAAAGAAAAAGAAGATATAAAAAAAGAACTTACAAAATTAAAACAAGAAAAGAAAATCCAAGAACTTAGAGAATTAGAAAACAAGAAGAAAAAACTTAATGAAAATTTTGAAGAAAATGTAAAAAAAGAAAAAAGAAAAATAGAAACAACTTATCAAATTTTAGAAAAAAAATGAAAAGCTGGAACTGTTTCCCAATCTTTAAATTCAAAACAAAAAGCATTTAATGCTGTAAAGACAATAAAAGAAAAATCAGAAAAAATTGAATCAAAAAATGATAAAAATATTAAAATCGAACAACCCAAAGTGATAGAAAAATCGAAATCAGTTGAGCAACCAAAACTAATTAAAGAAGTAAAAGTTACTAAAGAATCAAATCAAGAAAAAATAAAAGTGACTGAAAAACCTAAAGTTATAGAAAAACCAAAACAAGTTGAGCAACCCAAAAAAGTCGAAGAATCAAAATTTGTAGAACAAACAAAGCAAGAAAAGATTTCATTTTTAAATAAAGGAACAATTTCAGCTGAAGTCAGAAAGCAGAATATTTTTGAAGAAGATGAAAAAAGGATTTCTTATTTAGAAAGAAAAAAAGCTTTAAATATAATAACTTTTGAAGAACTTAACGAACTTGAAGTAAAGAAAAAAAGAAATAATCATGTCTCTAGTAAAGTGGACTTAAGAAAATTTAAATTAATTAAAAAATATTAACAATAAGAAAACTCATAATTTGTTTTCTTTTTTTATTATAATCACTATAAAGAGAGATAAAAATATGAAAATCAAATTAGTTCATCCAAACTTAAATTACAAAACTAATATTTTAGATTCTTTAGAACAATTAAATATAATTGATAAACCAAATGGACCTATACCTGGTTCTTCAAATATAAATGGTTACAGTACTATAGAAGAGTGATTAGAATTTATAAACACAAAAGACACAGAAACTGTATTAGTACCGTTTTTACAATACATTGCCTTAAATGAACAAAATGATGTTGTGGGCTTCTTAAATATAAGACTCTCTCTAAATGAACATTTAATAAATTATGGTGGTCACATAGGTTATTGTGTTACTCCAAAGTTTAGAAATCAAGGAATAGCAGATCAGTTGTTAAAAGAAGCAATTAAAATTTGCAAAGAACATGATATAAGCGATATATTAATAACTTGTAAGGAAAGCAATTTATATTCAGAAAAAGTAATAATAAAAAATAATGGAATTCTAGAAGATATAAGAAATGACGGTTGTTATAACTTTAAAAGATATTGAATAAAATCATAAGTCTCATTTTGTAAATAAAATATGAGGCTTTTCTTTTATGCTAAAATAACGATATATAAGGTGGTTTAAACATGGAAACAAAACAATTTAAAGGGTTTGATGTATCTTGATACACTAAAAATAAATTAAAAAGTTTTCTTAAAAAATTAGGATCAAGTTTTGGTTTTGTAATAGTTTTAATGCCGCTATTTGGAATAATTTATTCAATAGGGAATGCATTTCAAGTCAAAGTAATGCAAGATATTGGTAAAATACTCTTTGCAAATATTGGTATTTGATTCGCATTGGCTATAATAATTGGTTTCACTTCAAATAAGGGATCAGCTGTTTTAGCTGGAGTAATTTCATATTTAGTTTTTAATGTTTTTATAGCTTCTTTTATCTCTGATGGAGATAAAACATATTTTAATATTTGATTTTGAAAAAAATTACAAAGCTCAGCGTATTTAAGTGATTTATTTTTTGGTGGAATAAAAACTTTTAATTCTGGGGTTTTGGGTGGTATTTTAATAGGGACTTATGTAACATTAATATTTAATAGATTTAAAGATACAAATTTGCCAAAAGGTTTAGAGTTCTTTGCAAAAGAAAGATTTGCAATAATTTTAAGCATTATTTGTTCAATTGGTTTTGCATCAATTTTTATAATAATTTGACCTCTAATAGGTTATGCATTGATTTTTTTGGGAAATGGTGTTGCAAAATCACCAATAGGTATAGATTCATTTATTTTTAGAATAGTACAAAGAATGTTGATTCCTTTTGGTTCTAGTTTGCTATGGCAATCTCCTATGTGATATTCACAAGTTGGAGGGAGTTTAATAGAATATCAACAAGACTTATTAATTCAATATTTACTAAGAACACAAAGTGATCAATTAAGTGCTGAACAAGTAATTAATTTAATTGGTTTAGCTAAAGTTACTGGGCAAGAAAATATTACAGAGAATATTTTAAAAGTATTAGGTTCTGAATTTGACAGAAATATAATAGATAATTGATTTAAAAATACTACAGATATATTCTCAGCAACAGGAGATCAACTTATTTGAAGTGCAATTGTTGGAAATTCTTACATTACAGCTGATGATTGTTGAAATGTTGGTTTCAGAGTAAGTAGATTTATTTCTGGAGGGTATGTTAACTCGATTTTTGTACTACCAACACTAAGTTTTACAATGTTATTTTTAACTCCAAAAGGTGAGAGAAGAAGTAAAATGGGTATGTATATAACGGCAGCACTAAGTGCAATGTTAATAGGAGTAACTGAACCAGTTGAATATTTATTTTGTTATTCAATGCCATTATTTTATTTTGTGATATATTGTCCTTTTAATGGAATTATTGCAGCAATAACTTCATTGAGTAAAGTAAAAATAGGAACATCATTTTCTACTGGTATTTTTGATCTTACTTTAAGTGGTGTAATACCAACAATAAAAGGTTCTGATACAAAGATATATTTAATTCCAGTAATTGGTGTAATCTCTTCAATTACAATATTTACAATAGCTTTCTTTTGATTTAGATTTTTTGAAAGAAAAGAAAAAGCAATGAATATAGCAGCTATAAATTTAAGAGACTCATTGCACTTATTGATTGATGAACTTGGAGGTATTAAGAATATTAATAAATTTGATTTAATAGAAAATAATTTAAAGATATCATTTAAAAGAAATCCTGAAGCATCTAAATTACTTAATAATTTTGATTTAATCAAAAAAACAGAAGGGGAGTTCAATCTTGCAATAAGAGATGATAAATTAGAATTATTAAATTTAACAAAAGAAGTTATTCTATACAAACAAAAAAAGGATTAACAATCCTTTTTTTAAATATTTTTATCTATTATTTTTAAAATTTTAAATGCAACTTCGCTTTTTCTTAATTTTTCAAATTCAATAACTTCATTACCTTTTGCTAATAAAATCTTTACTTGATTATAATTAGATTCCATTGCTTCTGTTAAATTGACAACAAGCATATCTAAATTTTTTTCTTTTATCTTATTTCAAGCCTTTTCAAGATTAAAATCATTTGCCAATGAAAAACCAACTAAAAATTGCTTTTTCTTTTTATTTCCCAGTTCTTTTAAAACATCAATAGCAGGAGTTAGGTTAATTTTTAAATTTTCTTCAGTACTTGATCTTTTATCTATTTTTTTATCTTTATAATTTTCAACTTCAAAGTCATATAATGCAGCTGAACAAATAACAACATCTGAATTATCAAAATTTTTAATCATTTTATCTAACATTTCTTGATTTGTTTTTACATAATAATTGTTATGATCTTCTAAAATGGGAATTAATGTGTCTCCAAAGACTGTTTTAAGGCTCTTTGAGTTGTTTTTTAATATATTTATTAATTCCATACCCATTTTGCCACTACTTGCGTTTGTAATGTATCTTACTTTATCTATATAACTTCTTGTTTTACCTAAGTTTATTAATACTGTTTTTTTACTTAAGTTTTCAAATTTGTATAAGTGACTTTCAACTATTTCAACAACTTCAATTGGCTCTAAAGCTCTACCAATACCTTCATGACCACTTGCTA
The DNA here is from genome assembly GCF_002865545.1 of Spiroplasma monobiae MQ-1. NCBI lineage: Bacteria > Bacillati > Mycoplasmatota > Mollicutes > Entomoplasmatales > Spiroplasmataceae > Spiroplasma > Spiroplasma monobiae. The sequence continues at coordinate 436,143 of NZ_CP025543.1, forward strand.
ATCTCCCAAATTTTGGTTCAATTCATTCTACTCTTTGTGTTTCTAAAAGAATTTTCTTATTTTTTTCTAAAATTGGATTTAAATACATATTTGTATTCATGCTTGGGAAAAGAATTGTTTCATAGTTTGAAACTGAAAAAATTAAACTCGCCATATCATCAGCAATTCCACTAGATATTTTTCCAATATAGTTATAACTTGCAGGATAAACAATGTTTAAAGTGCTTTCAAAAGCTAATTTAATATGATCTCCATAATGATGATTATCATAAAAATCATGATCAAAAATATTTTCTAAGTAATCTAATCCACTAAAATCTACAAATTTTTTAGCATTTTTAGTTAAAATTAACCTAACTTCATACTTTTTAATTAATAATTCATATAATTCTCTTGATTTACTAGCAGCAATTCCACCAGTTACTATTAAATTTATTTTTTTCTTCATAATTTATCTTACTTTCAAAGTTATTATCTTACTTTTTAACTTATTTTTTTAACTTTTTTTAATTTTTTTGTCTTTTTTATTGCAACAAATTAAATAAGTATCTATAATTATTTTTGACTAGGAGTTGAAATAATGGCAAGTGTTGTTGTACGCGAAGGTGAACCAATCGAAAAAGCATTAAAACGTTTTCAAAAAGTAGCTGCTTCTAATAAATCTGAAGCAAGAAGACGTGAATATCACTTAAGTAAAAAAGAAAAACGTATTTACAAACAAAAACAAAACAGAAAATTTGGATAATTCCAATTTTTTTTTTAACTTTTTATGTATTTTTTTGTTTATTATTAACAATTAATATATAATATATTTGTTTAGATAGTATTTAAGGGGGCAATTATGGCAGCAAAAGGTACACCAAAAAACTCAAAAACAAACGCAATTCAAAGTTTAAGAACAACAGGATCAAGTAAGAAGATGACAAGTGGTAAAGCATTTGAAAGACCTAAGTTACTTTTCAATGAAAGTGTTTCTAAAGTTGAATTGTTAAGACAATCAAACTACTTGTCTTCAACTAAAAAAACTAAAACTGGAAGAGATCTAAGTGCATTACCTCCAGGAGTTAGAAAATCAATTGAAGAAAAAGAAAGAATTGCAGCTGCGTTAAGTTTTGGTACAAGTAACGATATTGAAGATATCAGAAAAAGATTCTTGATAGAGAAAAAACCTCTAACAAAAGCAAGAGCAACTGAAATTAGAGAAGAAAGAATGAGATTCTTTCAAAACAATATTGAAAAATCAAAATCAGGTAAAAGTAAATTAAACTCATTAAATTATGGTTCTGATAAAGATCCGATAAGAAAAATGAGAGAAGAAGAAATGGCTAGAAATAGTAAAAAAGTTCAAGATTCTGTAGCTGCAACTAAAATTAAGGCAACTGGGAAATCAAAAATTACTAAAGCTGCTTCAACTGCTAAAACTACTACTAAAAAAACTACATCAGCTGCTAAAAAGCCAGCTGCTAAAAAAACTACAGCAAAAAAATAATTATATAAAAGAAACCAAATTTGGGTTCTTTTTTTTATTTTAATCGATTAATTGTTTGAGGTGATTTTATGTATTATTTGAAATCAAAAATAAAGGACTTTAATGGTGAATATATAACTGTAGAAATTAATGGAATTGGTTATAAGGGTATTAAGATGTTCAAAGAAGAATTGTTAATAGATCAAGAAATATTAATGTATACTATCAAATATGAAAATGATTATATAAACGAAATATTATTTTTCTTAGAAATAAAAGCAAGAGAAATATGTGAAATAATTTTGAATATTAAAAATATTGGAATAACTACAATAAAAAAACTGTTTACAAATCTTAATTATAAAGAGGTTATAAAAATTTGTAAGGAACAAGATATTAACCGGTTAATGGTTTCTACAAAATTATCTGAATCAATCTGCAAAAAAGTTATTCAAGAAGTTAGAAGTAAATTATTTAAAGTAAAATATAATTCAAAGCAAATGAATATTATAAACACATTAAACAAACTTGGATATAAAATATCAGACATTTATAAATCAATTAATAAAATTGATTTTACTTTAAGTGAAGACTTAATTCTAGAAAGAGCCATTTTAAATTTAAATTCATATGGAAAATAATATTTTTAGACCTTCATGTCTTGATGAATTTATAGGACAAAAAAATATAATTGATAACTTAAATGTCTTTGTTCAGTCAGCTAAAAAGAGGCAAAAGAATTTAGATCATATATTAATATATGGTGCATCTGGTCTTGGTAAAACAAGCCTGGGGCTCCTAGTTTCTAAAATAATGAATAAGAAAATATATATTTTAAATGGACCCAGTCTTCAAAAACCAAGTGACATAATCTCTCCATTAACTGCAATCAAAGAAAATGAAATATTATTCATAGACGAAATTCATTCTGTTTCAAAAGAAGTATTTGAAATACTTTATCCCGTACTTGAAGATAACAAGTTGAATATAATTATTGGAAAAGATTATAATTCTAAGGTTGTTAACATTAAAATACCAAATTTTAGCTTGATAGGTGCAACCACGGAGATTAACAAACTCGCAACACCTTTTATTAATAGATTTCCAATATCATTTCATTTCAGGCATTACAATGAAATTGAAATTTCTGAAATTATAAAAATAAATTGTAAGAAATTGAATGTTAATTTAAAAGAGGAAGTTATAAATTTTATTTCAAAGTTTTGTCAAAACACTCCTAGAATAGCAATTAATTTGTTAAAAAGAATTTATGATTACATAATCATTTCTGATATAAAAGAATTGAACATAAATCTAATTAAAGATATTTTTAATAAAATGGAAATATACGATTCAGGTCTAAATAGTCAAGAAGTATTGTATTTGAAATTAGTAAATGAACATAATTATTTAGGAATAGAAACTATACAACAAGTTTTAGGTTTATCTCAACAAATTATAATTAAAAACATTGAACCCATATTAATTAGGAATTTTTTAATTGAAAAAACAATTAAAGGAAGAAGGATAACTTCTAAAGGAAAAGAATGACTTAAAAATAATTTGTAAAAACATTTACTTTATTTTTTAGCTAATTAAAGCAACCATAATGGTAAAATCATATTTAAGAGGGAAAAATATGAAAATAGCAGCTTTTAATATTATAGATAGTATAGAAGAATCTGATATAAATGATTTCAAACAATCAGTGGAGTTCTTTCAAGGCAAAGGATTTAATGTTTTAGTTCCAAATGATTCCTACACAGAAAACAAAGAGCAAGAAATTAAAGAGGACTTTGAAAGACTTATCGATAGAAAGCCGTTAATAGCAATTCCAACATTTTGTAAAAAGAATGAAATTAACTTTATAAAAAAAGTTAATTGAAAAAAAATATCAAAGTCACAAACTATTTTTTGTGGTAATTCTTTTGTAACTCCTTTTTTAAATTCGATTATAAAATTTACCAACAATACAGTTTTGTATGGTCCAAACTTTATAAGTAACTTTAATTTAGATTCTAAAGAAACTATTTACATTGATCTAATTCAAAAATCTACAAAACAAAATAAGTTAGAAGAACTAAACACTCAGAGTGCAAAGTTTTTTGGTAAAAAAGTAGTAAAGGGAAATTTAGTTGGAGGAGAAATAAATTCATATATAGAAATGTATTCAACTGGATACATCAATAAGGTATCTAAAAAAGATGTTCTATTGATTGATGGTATATTTGAAACCAAAAAAGATGTAGAAGAAGTAATTGAAAAATTAACTAAATTAAAAATAATAAATAAATTAAAAGCAATAATTATTTGTGAATCTGTAATGGAAAATCAAGAATTATTAGAAAGTTTCTTGCTTGGGTTTAAGAAAATAGCAAAAGCAAATTTGGTTGCGGGTATAAAAGGTATGATGTCTGAAGATATTGAAATAGTTAAATTGAATAGGGAAGTAATTATAGATTTTAAAAATAATAAAATTACACAATAGCATTAACTTTAGATAGAACGTTGGGAAGTCTTGAATAAAGTTTATTATAAAAATTTAATATGATGAAGTCACTTAATAATTTTAATCACTTCTATAATTTTTCTTTTTTGAGGATTATATTTATGTGTATTTAAGGAATTTTGATATATAAAAGAAAAACCAAATGGTTTTAAACTCAAATATTTTGTTAATTTTGATGTATTAATGAGTTTCTTTTCTGTGCAAGTAAACATAATGACTATATTTTGGTTAATATTTTATGTAATAAATCACAATAAAAGAAAATATGGAATATCGAGCGACAATTTTAGAATGGTTATAATGAATTGGAACTTAATAGTATTTATAATATTTTGATCAGGAATTATATATTATTTAAATTTAAGTGAAGATGATGTATTACAATACACAAAGGGTCAAGCAATATGCACATTGGTCACTCATTTTATAGCTCCTTTAAGTTTATTATTGTTATATTTTTTTACAATGGGAAATGAACTTTATAAATACAGTGATTTATATAAGAAAAGTGGTATCTATTTAACAATACTCTATCCTTTTTTGTATATGATTTATATATATTTAAGAGGTGAGATGTATATGAAAGATGGTTGAATTGAACCTGCTTGACCGTATCCTTTTTTAGATTTTTCAAATCCGTTTATAGGAACTTCAACAATTCTTTATATGTTATTGCTTACTGTAGTATTTACAGTTTGAATTATCTTACATCATGTATTTTTACTATTTTTAAATAATACTTTATTTAAGTCTTTTCATAAAAAAATAAAGCATAATCAATAAACCTATAAAAACTTAAAAAAATAGTGTATAATATTGATAAATACATTTTGGAGGGATTTAAAAATGGAGAAAAAAATTTATAATTTAAAAAAATCTAGTTTAGGAAAAGTTACATTTTCAGATGGTACATCATTTTGTTTAATTCAAGGAAAAGGTGACAATGGTCAAACTTTTAGAGATGTTTTAATAGTTAGATCAGCTGAAGAAGCTATTAAAAAATTTCCACAATGATCATCAGAAGTTGTTTATTCAAATATAGCTGATAAATTAGGAACACACAACAAAATTATAGATTGATTAATTGAAAACTGAATGGAAAATGGTATCATTTCATTTAAAAATGAAATGTATGAGAACTTTGGATTTGATGAATTCAAAAATATGGACCCAATTACTTTCATTAAATCAGAACCTGAAATGGTTGCATTAACTTTGGTTCACATTGCAGCCAGATATACAAATGGTTACTTAAAAATGCCAATTAATGATATTGAAATTTCATTAAGATTTATCAAAAACGTATTAACTATTAACTTCTGAGAAGAAGGAAATCCAAAAACTGAAATTCCTCAAATGTAAGAGATTAAATAATCTCTTTTTTTATTTGCTATAATTTAGTTGGTGATAAATATGAAAAAGATGCTCAATCTGATAGCTACCATTACTATGGTAAGTTCTTCAACTTTAGCTGTTACTGCCTGTGGCAATACTGGAGTTGTAACAGGTTTTTATGAAACTGATTATAATAAAGCGTTTAGTTTAGCATTTTATAACGAAGATGGTAATTTTGAAATGCTACCTAATTTAAACAAAAAGGAAAACACAACAGATAACATTGAAATAAATGATTTATTAAAGAGTGATGGAATTAATTTAAAGATAGATTGTGAAAAATATGAATGCGTTTCAAAAAATTCTTTTAAAGGCAAAAGTATATTAAAAACACAATACAAAGAACAAGACCATGAAACACAATATGCTTTTGATGATTTAGCACAGTGATTCTTAATTTCACCAGAATCTAATCAAGATGTTTTCTATGATTATTCAAGTTTGGAGATGAATTTAAATCATTCAAGTACAAATTATTACTTCAATAATAAAAAAGAAGGGGATGAATTAATACTTTGATCCCAACAAAATTCAATGATTATTAAAGATAACAGTAAAACATTAGAAAATATTTTTTTGATGTTTGATAGTGATATAAAACTTGATTTGAATACATTAACTTATTTTTTAGGTGCAAATAGCAACTCAAAAATTGAAAAAAATACTTTAAATTTGATTTTTGAAGTAGATAAAGAAAGTGAAATTGATGAAGAGATTTTTAAAGTACAAAACTTCTTTGAACATTACCAAAGTGATCTAAATTTTTCTAAAAAAGAAGAGGGAAATAAATTTGAATCAAATAATTTAAAAAACTTTTTAATGGGGAATGATCTAATTGAAAATATTACTATAGAGTTCACCATTGATGGTGACAGGGGTGTTGAATAATGAAAAAGTTTCTTACAATACTTTCTAGTTTTTTAATTGCACCATCATTTTCTACACTGACTGTTGCGTGTGACCCTATAGAATCTATTCCTTCAAAAAGTTATCAAGGAACAACAAAGGAAATAAATGTATTATTCAATAACGATAATGGAGATGTTATAAAACCTTATGACTTGAATTATTTATTTTTTATAAACGATTCATGAGAACACTTTGGATTTGAATCATCTTTATCTTCAAATAAGATTGATAATCCAAATATAGTAAGTGATGATAATGAATTTATAAATATTTTAAATGAAATTTATAAATCAAAAACTCCAAATGATTTTACAGGAATGACAATTGTTGTTGAGAATATATTTGTAAATTCAATTGATGTAAAAGTTGATGGAGAGAATTACGAAACAACATTGCAATCAGATCTTGCTTTAACAATTAAAAAAGGTTGAAAAGAACAAGGGAAAATATTAGCTTCTATTAATAATTCCCCAAATCCTCTCAATAAAGAAGAAACCTTTTCCTTTATTAATAAAATAATTGAAGGTATAGGTTTTGGATTAAAAGTTAGTGATAAAAAGATAGATGGGGCATATCAAATAATTGGAAATATTGAAAATAATCAAAAAGAGAGATTTATTTCAAGATTATCATCTAGCACTTTATCTAAAATGAATTTAAACTTAGATGGCAAAATTATTTTTTCTGGAAATAAGACAATGACAATTGATGGGGTTGAATATAAATTTGTATAAAAAAAAATAATGTCTAAGCATTATTTTTTTTGAATAAATCACTATTTTTATAAATTATAGAGATAAGTTCAATTTTTCCTCTTAACTCTTCACTTATCATAATACCTTTGTTGAAAACTATTATTTTTGATCTCTCATTTAAGTTTTCTACATCAATATCTTCCATTTCTTTTTCATCAATTTCCTCACCAATTACATTAGAAAAGAAGTGTTCGATAATTTCGCTAGCTTCTTTCTTTTTATCAAAGTCCGCATCACTTTCAAGTATCTTCATTTCTTCTTCATAAAATTCACTGTGTTTTGGATTTTCTAAATTCCATCTTCTTATTTTATCCAAACTCTTTTGTAAGTTGTTATCCAGAATATAAATTAGGTCTTCATATTCTATATCTTCAATAGCGGTATCTTCTCCAAGTTTGCTCGCCAATATTTCTATTACATTTAGAGACTTTTCTAAGTTTTTTGTAATATTGTTGATTTGCATTTTCATAATTAATTCAGTAATTTTCTCTTGAATATTATCAGGATTTTTTTGAATTGTTTCAATGAGTTCCAATTGCGCTGCGTCTCCAGCGCTTTTTAAATCCTCTTTTCCATCAACATTCAAACTGTATTTTGAAATAAATTTTTTTATTTCATTGTAGTTACTAATACTTTCAATGTCAGCTTTTACTTTGTTTAAAATGTAAGATGTAACATTAACATCTGGTTTAAAATCACCAAAACCTTGATCGTTATCTTCTAAAAAACCATTTCTAAAAATATCAATTTTCTCATTAATAAATTTTTTAAATCAATCTGTTGAAATTTCATCAATGTATTGTTTAAAATTCTTCTTGTTTTGCATTTAAATCACCTTTAGAAATATAATATCTTATATTCACTCATTTTTGTACTTAAAAATATGATATTATCTAACTAAAGTAGGTATTAATATGAAAAGAAATTCAATACAAATTATTGATGATGGATTCTTTTTATTAAATGAAAATCAAAATTTTAGATTTGACAGAGAAACTTCTAAAAAAATATTAGAAAACATTCAATTCCCAATTATTGTATTAGACACAGAGTTTTTTAATCACTCTCATGATAATGGAAATAATGACAAAAAATTGTATAGTGATTCTAATAAGGACTTAGTTTATGTTATTCAATATTCATTTGCCAAATCATTAAAAGAGATTTCTAATAGAGATAATAAAAAGGCTATCAAATCAATTACAATTAAGCGTAACTTTAATGATAAAACTTATGATTTTTTTGATCAATATTCAAAAATGATTATTTCTTTTTTGAATATGTGCAGAAACAAAGAGATAAGAACCATTGTTTGTGCTGGAGCTAGCAATGATATTAAAATAATTAATCAATGAATTAATGAAAACAAAAAGCTATTTGCACGAAAAACTTTAAAAATGGCTTTTTATAATAAAGAAACAAAAGAGTTAAATGCCAATTACTTTGACATATATGATATCTTAGAAAAAACATTTTCATTTTCAAACACAACTAAAACGGGTGAAGAATTTTGAAAAAGAGAGAACTTGCCAAAAGGTAAACAAAGTGATGAAATGATAGCTTTAACTGGAACCAAAAAATTCTTTGACTGATTTGAAGAGATAAATCAAAACCTTTTAAAAGACGAAAAAGAAGATATTTATACAATGTGTTGTAATGCTTATTCATTTTTTTCAAAAGATGTAAACGCAAAAATTGATTTTGAAACATACAAAAATATGAACAAAAATGTTAAAAGGGTTATTGATCATTGTTATAATGATGTGCTTAAGGTTTTAGAATTTTTATCATTTGTATATGAATTTACTCATGTACCTTATTCAAAAAATAGTTACATTAAGAAATATTAAACTTATCAAAAACATATAATTCAATAAAATTGGTATAATTATATTATCAATTAGAGGTGAGAAGATGGCAAATAAAAAAGGTAACAATTTTTTACTATTAAACTACTTCAAACCCTCAATTTATCTTGAAAGTTATAGCAAGGTTAACTTAGCTTCTCTAAAAAATAGTGGTATAAAACTTGTTATGTGTGATATGGATAACACACTAATAGGATGAAATGAAAGAATACCTTCTCCAGATGTAATAAACTTTATTAAAAATGTTTATTCTCAAAATATGGAGTTTGTACTTTTTTCAAACAACATTAGAAGTAGGGTTGAGAACTTTGCCAAAAAAGCAGGGATTAAAAATTACTTTTGAGATTGCAAAAAACCACTTCTTGGTAAAATGAAAGTTGTTAAAAGACTTTTTAATTACAAAGAAGAAGAAATGATTTTAATAGGTGATCAACTTGTAACCGATGTATTAGTTGCCAATAGAGCTCATATAAAGAGTATCTTAGTATCACCTTTAAGTAGAAACAAAGAAGAGAGTAAAACGGTTCAATTCTTTGAAAAATTTATATCAAAAAAACTATCACAAAAGAACATCTTACATGAAGGGTTCTATAACGAAGGGGAAATAGGGGGCAATTATGAAATTCTCTAATAACGATAAAATAAATGAAATTGAAAAACAAATAGAAGAACTTGAAGATCAAGCTTTACAAATGAATGCAGCAGCAGAACCGGTTATAAAAGTTAAGCAGAAAAATAAAGTTACTTTAACAGAGGCTAAACCAGGGGTGGGAAATACTACAAACTTTAATTCAACAGGTCCTAAAAAGTGTATTGGTTGTGGAAGAGAACTTCAAACTGTTGATGACAGACTACCTGGATTTAGTTTAAATATTGAAAAACAAGATTTGTGTTTAAGATGTTTTAAAATAAAATATTACAACAAACTTGTTGAACAAGAAATAAATGACCAAGACTTTATTAATATTATTGATGAAATTAATTCAACAAGTAAAAAAATTAGATATTACTATGTTGTAGATATTTTTGATTTACCAGGAAGTAGATTAACTTGATTGGAACAATTAATTTCCAAAAAAGAAGTTATTATTGTTGTGAATAAAATAGATTTATTCCCTAAATCAGTTAAAAAAACAAAAATATTTAATTATGTTAAAAAGTTCTTTTCAGATTCACCAATACGTGATTCAAAAATATTACTTACAAGTTCAATTAAGCAAGATTATGTTTATGCACTTGTAAATGAACTTAAATCAGTTGAATATGATCAATATATTGTTGGTATTTCAAATGCTGGTAAATCAAGTTTGATGAATGCATGTTTAAAATTAAATCAGCAAATACCTTCAATTGTTACTTCTAAATATGTAAATACTACTTTAGATAAAATCAAAATTAACTTTACAGAAAAAAACTTTGTATATGACACACCAGGACTTGTAAAGCACAATCACATCGCTATAGCAACAGCTCCTAGTTACTGAGACTTCTTCTTTTTCCAAAAAGAAATTAAACAAGTTACTTATCAATTAAATCAAGGTCAATCAATATTTTATGGAGGACTTGCTTGATTTACATTTGAAGAGGGTCAAGCTTATAACGAAAAGAATGGTAAAGAGGCTAAAACAGGTTTCCATTTATATGTAAACAAGCAATTACCATTGCATAGAACAAAAGCTGAAAATGCACAAAGATACTTTAAAAAGAATCGTCACTCACTAGCTCCAAGATTATTGGACAAAGATATAGATTTTGAAACTCATACATTTAGTTATGATAAAGAAAAGAAAGTGGATATCCACATTTCTGGATTAGGCTGAATTAATTTTAAATCTTATGATGGTATGAAATTATCAGTTACTGTTCCAAAAACTGAATATGGTGTAAAAGTAAGCGAATTAGAAGCTCTAATTTAATACGCAAAAGCAATCATAAGGGTTGCTTTTTTTTTTTTTTTTTGTAAAAATAAAAATATACGGGGATGAGTATGAAGAAATTAGTTATAGGTTTACTTTGCATAGCAACCACAATGCCTTTTTTGGCATATACAGTTTCTTGCGGTGATAATTACAAAAATTACGGTATTGATTTAGCTTCAATTAAAGACTATGATTGAAGTTCTGAAGAACCATATTATAAAGGTCATGAAAATAATCTAAAATGAGATTTACCAAATGAAGCACAAGAAAGTGTTTTAAAAGTTAGTGAAGTCAACAATTATTTGGACTATAAAAACTTTAACACAGGTTTTAAAACTTACAATGAAGTTTTAAAACAATCACCAACTGGTGTTCCATTGAACTCAAAATTTTTGCCTAATGGTAGCAGAAAGAAAAATATGATGGAAATAAGTCGACAAGAAATTTTTGATGAGGTAAACAGTATCTTGGACTGAAATTACAATAACGATATTGATGCCAAGTACAATAAGTCAAGAATTGATTTACAAAAAACCACAAAAACAGCATCTAAGTGAGTTGAATCACAAGATCCGACTGTAAAAGAAATGAATATGCCAGTTATTATTAATAGCACCTCTAAAGAAAACACAATAATTGGTAAAAAAAGATCTTACAATAGGAGTTTTAATAATTATCAATACAATGATGTTATGGTTAGTTGAGCTGGTGCTATTGATGAAGGTATAATTGTGCCTCCTGGTAAAAATGAAGTTGAAAAGGCTCATATTAATGGGACAAAAATATTAGGTAATATATTTTTGGATGGTTATCACGGACTTAAAAAATCACACTTAAGAGATTTTTTAAAACAAGACTCTCAAGGCAACTACTTGATTATAGATGTTTTAATAAATATGGTTGTTGATTTAGGCTTTGACGGTTGGTTTTGAAATAATGAACCAAATGGATATTTTCAAGATGGTTATATACTAAAATATTCTATTGTAATAGAAATGATGAAGCAATGGAATGATAAAATAAAAAAATCTAACGATCCAAAAGTTAATGAATTAATTTTATTTACATATAAAAATAATGGAAGTTTGGAAATTGATAAAAATGGAAATCCAATAAGTAGCGAATCAACAGAGTTACAAAAGAATAGTGATAAATTTTTAAGTGATTTTGGAGTTACACCAAATAACTCAGAAAAATATTTAGATAAAGAAAATAAGTGAGATGAATCTAAAGAAATATATAACATGTATAACCTAGGTGGTTGAATTAATAGTGAGATATTCTATAACAAAGATAGAATTGGTAGAAGAGATTTGAGAGATTTAGTTTATTACCACTTAGATGAAAATTGTAACAAATATGAAGATAACATAGCTAAAGAAAAAGCTGATAAGAATGAAAATAAATGAAAATATGATACTTCAAAAACTATAAATTCTTTAGCAATTTTTGCTTCTCACACTTCAAGCGATCTTGCCGAAATGGAAATGAATGAAATTGGAAAAGATAGAAATTCTGATACCTATGGACTTGCAAAACAAAATTATTATGATGACATGATATATACGGGTCACAACAGACAACTATCAGATGAAGATTTTGGTTCAGTCTCATATGATCCAAAAACTTTTCACAAAGACAGTAGTTATGGTGTTGGAAACATAGTTCAAGAGAAAACGGTTTTAAATGACTTTAATGAATCATTTTTTACAAATTTTTCAACTGGTAATGGAGATAAATTTGTCACTTTAAATAATAGTGATGGTTATCAAAAAAGAATAGTTGAAGATAATTATACTTGAAGTAACACGAACATTGCAGATGTGCAACCAACATATAAATGAATGGTTAATATTTTGGAAAATAATGGGAAAATCTCTTCAGTGGATTCAGAAAAGATATCTGGATATTATGACTATAAAGATCCATATCTAAAAGGAAATTCAATAGCTTTAGGAAGCGGGATCGAAAAAGATGGGTCCATAGCTAAAGCCGAATTTGAAAAAGATGCAACTTATGATTGAATGATAATGGGAACTAATTATACAAAAAATCAATCATTGGATATTTCTATGATTATAAAAAGTGATAGTGATGATATTAGTCCTTCAATAATTATTGAAGGCATAGATGGTAATGCAAAAAGTTTGGCAACCAATTCAAAAGATCTTGGTGATGGTTGAAAAGAAATTAGTGCTACATTAGAACCAAATGAAACAGTTGCAAAAATAGGTCTTAGATTTAAAGCAACTAATTCTAAAATGAAAGTAAATGTGGGTCAATTTTCAATTAATAAAAATAAATTAACAAAGGAAAATGATTTAACAAAAAGCATAGAAGCAAAATCAGAATTAGTTATTGAAAGAAACAATGAATATAAAAATATAAGAATAAACTTTAAAGATTTATTCAAAGAAAATGACATTTATTCTTATTACGAAGTTTATTATGAAGATAAAAATAACCTTTACAGAGTTGGTGAAACTAATTCAAACAATTATTTTGTAAAAAATATACCAATCGAGACAAATAATTTGTATATTAAAATTCAAAACAATGCTACAAATAAAATGGAGTGGGTTAAATTGAAGATTGGAGTATAAAACAATGTTAGAAATTAAAAATTTAACAAAAACAATAGGTAAAAATAAAATAATAAAAAATATTAATATAAAAATTAAAAAAGGTGAATGTGTAGGAATACTTGGTTCAAATGGAGCTGGTAAAACTACTCTAATGGAACTTATCGTTGGACAAATAAAACCAACAAGTGGTGAAATTCTTATAGATGGTGAAAAGAATACTTATAAAAAAGTTGGAATTCAATTTCAAGAGGGTAGTTGACCAATGGGGGTTAATTCAAAAATTTTAATTAAATTCTTTAAATCTAATTGATTTAAAGAAACAGACGAAATCACTAAAGAACTTATTAAAATTTTTGAAATAGAAGAAATACTTAAAAAGGATTTGAATAACCTTAGTGGAGGTCAAAAACAAAGAATAAATACATTTTTGGCTGTAATTAACAATCCCGAATATATATTTTTAGATGAGATGGTAACTGGTTTAGATTTAAAGATGCAACTAAAATTATTAGCTTTCTTTAAAAAATTAAAAAGTGAAGGAAAAACTATCATTGTAATTTCACATATTCCAGAAGAAGTTGAAGAACTTTGTGACAGAGTAATAATTTTAAAAAAAGGCGAAATATACATTGATAAAACAACTAGTGAGATTATTAAAACTAATGGCAGTGTAAGAAAACTTTTAATTGACTATTATGATAGTGAGGACAAAGAATATGCAAAAAAAATACAGCGATAAATTTCTAAAATTTAATAAGAATTTTGCAAATAATTTTTTATTAATTTCTGGATCAGTTTTAAAAAATTTCAGAACATATGTATATTTATTCTTTATTCCAATTTGTTTCATGGCTGTTTTTTCTTGATTTACTGGTGGAAGTGATTCAAATTTTAGACCACCTCAATTATTTTTATTTATGATGATTCCAACTTATGCAATAGTATTTTTAGTCAATATTTCTATTTCGGAATGAAAAAATTCAGTATTTTTAAAAAGAATACACAGTGCTGGTATTTCAAAAATTGAGTTTCTAGCTAGTATATGAATATTTAATTTTATAGCTGGATTTATAGCTTTTCTTTTTGGATTACTTACAATTTATATACTTGGTTTCTTTTATGTAAAACCAGCTGAGGAATCTATATCAACAATGTTGGGATTAATTAGCTTTTCTGAGTGATTAGGGATATTATATGCAATAAGTTTAAATATAATTATTTCAATATCGATTGGCACAATTATTAGCGGACTTGTTAGAAGTGTATCTTTATCACAAAGTATAAGCATCATAGTTATAATGGCTTGCATAGTTTTTTCAGATAATCTTTTATCAATAAGTTTGATGTCAGTTAATGAGGGACTTGTTATTTTTAGTTACTTTTTCCCTCAAAAACATACTGTTTGAATTGGTTTGATTTCAGCATCTTCAGGACAAGTTGGTTGAGTTGTTGAAAATCCAGATAGACTAGTAATTAGTTTTGATTTTAATTTACTTTTAGTTTCATTTACAGGACTTTTTTATACAATGATATTAATTATAGCTGCTTACTTTTCTTTTGGTTGAAATAACAAAAAATAATAAACATTTTTAATTAAAATCTATAATTTGGTTAATAAAAGTGTTATATTTATATTAAATATGTTTATGGAGGTTCTAGATGAAATTGGTATTGGCTATTGAAATTGGTGTAAATTCATCAAAAGTTGGACTAGTTAATCAATATGGGGATTTACAAGCTAAATTTTCTGTTGATCATGACATAAATAATCTTATTTCAAACTTATATAACAAAATAATAGATGGTTTAGAAGCTATTGGAATAAATTATGAAGAAGAAATTGACAAAATAGGTCTAGCAATGGGTGGTTACATTGACCACATGTTGGGAATAGTTAGATATTCCGCTAATTTAGACTTAAAAAACTACAACATAAAACAAATTGCAGAAGAGTTATTCAAGAAACCTATTTTTGTAATAAATGATGCTAATGCAAGTGCTTTAGGAGAATTTTGAACTGGTGTTGCAAAACAATATGACTCAATTATCTTTTACTGATTAGATGGTGGTATTGGTGGGGCTATAATTACAGAAGGTAAATTAGCTCCAGGATCAAGAGGTTTTGCAGGAGAATTTGGTCATGGTGGAGGAGTATTTCAAAACAAATACCCTTGTCCTTGTGGTCTTGAAGGGTGTATTGAACCAATGTCTTCAATGCCTGGAATTGAAAATCATTTTAGAACTACATTTAAAAGTAAGAAAAATCATCCAGCAAGCGATTTCTTCAATAACCCCGAAACAGTTACTTTTAAAGAAATTGTTGAGGCCTATGAAGAAAAAGGTTATCCTTATGAAATAACTGATTTATTATCAGAAGCTTTAGAACCATTGGTAATGCACATGGCATCAATGATTAACGCATTGGACCCAGAAGCAATTATTCTAGCTGGTGGTTTAACAGATTTAGATAGTAAATTAATTGAAATAATTGAAACAAACATTAAAAAATACATAATTGAAATGTTTGCAGAAGAATTAACTATTGAAATTGCTGAATTAGGAAATGATTCAACAATGATCGGTAGTGCTTATTACGCATTAAATGATTGAAAAATATTCTAATTTTCAATCATTTTTTTATGAAAGGATATTATTATGGAAAAGTTATTAAAAAGAATTAATGAACTTGCAGCAATCAAAAAACAAAGAGATTTAACCACTGATGAGTTAGAAGAAAGAGTTAAGTTGAGAGAAGAATACATAAAGTTATTTAGAGCAGGTTTTGAACAACAATTGGAAAATACAGTTTTTATTGATGAAGATGGAAATGAAATAAAAAGAAAAACTAAAAATTAACTTTTAGTTTTTTTTCTTTTTTTAAAGTTTTTTAACTCTTATAGGTGTAAAATTATATTTGGAATTTAAGGGGAAAGAAAATATGAAAAAATTATTAGGACTTTTAGCAGCTACAGGTTTAGTTGCAACTACAAGTGCTACAGTTGTAGCTTGTGGTGAAAAACAAGAAACAAGTACAACAAGTGTTACATTAAAAGATGGTTCACTAGAAGCAAACATTAAATTAGTTAATGCAGAAATGCTTGATGGTGGAACAATTACGGTTACTGGTAATGTTGGAAATTTAAATGTAGACTTAAACAACAAAACAGTTAAAGATGGTAAATTCTTGACAACTATTTCAATAGAACAAGCAAATTTACCAAAATTAGAAGATATTAATGAAGTATTAACATTTACTTACGTTGCACCAATCGAAGGTGGAGCAACAAAAAGCGAAACAATTACTTTTGAAGTTAATGTTAAAGTTATAGCTAAAAAAGATCAATTAAGTACAGTTATCACAACTACTGATTTAGGTGAATTAGAAGATAACAGTCAAGAAACAATTACAGAAGCAATTAATGCCAAAAATGTAAATGCATCAGGTAAATACGAATTGTCTAACATAACTCAAAAAGGCGCTATTGCTACAGGTATTGGTACTTTTGAAGGTAAAGTTAATTTATCATTCACAGTTCAAAGTGAAGAAAACAAAACATATGACATAAGTTTAGACAAAACTTCAGTAAATTTAGATTTAAATGGAAATGTTAGTTCAACAATTAAAATAGAGAACTTTTCAGAATTAAAAGATGTTAAAGTTGAATCAAATAATGCAACTATTGCATCAGTTAACCATGCAAACGGGACAATTACAGTTAATGCAAAGGCAGAAGGAACAGCAAACATTACAGTTTCTGCTTCAAATGGTAAGTCAACACAAACAATATCAATTACTGTTGCAGACACAAGAACATATGACATAAGTTTAGACAAAAATTCAGTAAATTTAGATTTAAATGGAAATGTTAGTTCAACAATTAAAATAGAGAACTTTTCAGAATTAAAAGATGTTAAAGTTGAATCAAACAATGCAACTATTGCATCAGTTAACCATGCAAACGGGACAATTACAGTTAATGCTAAAGCAGAAGGAACAGCAAACATTATAGTTTCTGCTTCAAATGGTAAGTCAACACAAACAATATCAATTACTGTTGCAGACACAAGAACATATGACATAAGTTTAGACAAAACTTCAGTAAATTTAGATTTAAATGGAAATGTTAGTTCAACAATTAAAATAGAGAACTTTTCAGAATTAAAAGATGTTAAAGTTGAATCAAAAAATGCAGCTATTGTATCAGTTAACCATGCAAACGGGACAATTACAGTTAATGCTAAAGCAGAAGGAACAGCAAACATTACAGTTTCTGCTTCAAATGGTAAGTCAACACAAACAATATCAATTACTGTTGCAGACACAAGAACATATGACATAAGTTTAGACAAAACTTCAGTAAATTTAGATTTAAATGGAAATGTTAGTTCAACAATTAAAATAGAGAACTTTTCAGAATTAAAAGATGTTAAAGTTGAATCAAAAAATGCAGCTATTGTATCAGTTAACCATGCAAACGGGACAATTACAGTTAATGCTAAAGCAGAAGGAACAGCAAACATTACAGTTTCTGCTTCAAATGGTAAATCAGTAGCTGAGGTTTCAGTTACAATTGTAGATACAACTCCAACTGAACCAGAAGAAACTTTATAATAAAAAATTTACAAAAAACCTTATCAATAAGGTTTTTTTTATTTTTAGAGATATAATAATTTTGAATATAGACGAGGTTTTAAAATAAATGAATAAGAACAACAAAAATTTAAATGCTTTAAGAATGTTAGGAATTGAAGCTGTTAACAAAGCTAATTCAGGCCACCCTGGAATAGTTTTAGGAGCAAGTCCAATAGTATTTACACTTTTTACTAAGTTAATGAACTTAAATCCAAAAAATCCATCTTGATTTAATAGAGATAGATTTGTTTTAAGTGCAGGACATGGTAGTGCACTTTTATATAGTGCTTTACACTTATCTGGTTTTGATCTTTCAATAGAAGATATGAAAAAATTTAGACAATTAAACTCAAAAACACCAGGGCACCCAGAATTTGGTCACACACAAGGTGTTGAAGCAACAACTGGACCTTTAGGTCAAGGTTTTGCTATGGGGGTAGGTATGGCACTTGCTGAAAGTCATTTAGCAGGTAAATACAATACTGAAGAATTTGAAATTGTAGATCACTTTACATATGTGTTGTGTGGAGATGGAGATTTACAAGAAGGTGTTTGTCAAGAAGCAATAAGTTTTGCTGGAAGATATAAACTAAATAAATTAATAGTTTTGCATGATTCAAATGATATTCAATTAGATGCTCCAGTTAATGTTGCACAAAGCGAAGACATTCAAGCTAAATTTAAAGCTGCTGGATGAAACACATTATTAGTAACCAATGGTGAAGATTTAGATGAAATTGAAAAAGCTATTCATACAGCTCAAAATAGTGATAAACCAACTTATATTGAAGTAAAAACAATTATTGGTATTGGAGCAACTAACCAAGGAACTACAAAGGTTCATGGAGCTCCTTTGGGAAATGATATTTCGGCTGTAAAAGAATACTTCAACTGAACCGAAGAAGAATTTACAATTCCAAGTGATGTTTATGAATTTTGAAAAGTAAATGTTTCAAATAGAGGATTTGCTCAAAACGATCAATGAAATAAAATGTTTGAACTTTATGAAAAAGAAAATCCAGAACTTGCAAAACAATTGTTAAATTCTATTAATAAAGAATGAAATATTGATTTAAAAGAGTTAGAAACTTTAAATAAAGGCACAGAACAAGCAACAAGAGTAAGCAGTGGAGAAGTTTTCAACTTATTGAGTAAAAACATTCCTGCAATCATTGGTGGAAGTGCTGACTTATGTGAGTCAACAAAAATCAAAGGTGCTGATGGAAATTATGACTTTGATAATACTCAAGCAAGAAATATTATGTATGGAGTTAGAGAATTTGCTATGAGTGCAATAAATAATGGTATTGCACTTCACGGAGGGTTACTTCCAGTTGCATCAGGATTCTTTGTGTTTGCTGATTACTTAAAACCAGCTTTAAGAATGAGTGCAATAATGAACTTACAAACTCTAAGTGTATTCACTCATGATTCAGTTGCAGTTGGAGAAGATGGTCCAACTCACCAACCAATTGAACAACTTTCAATGTTAAGAAGTATTCCTAACATGAGTGTTTATAGACCTTGTGATATGGCAGAAACAATTGCAAGTTACTACAATGCATTAAATGATAAAAAACATCCAAGTGCAATTATAGCA
The DNA here is from genome assembly GCF_002865545.1 of Spiroplasma monobiae MQ-1. Lineage (NCBI taxonomy): Bacteria > Bacillati > Mycoplasmatota > Mollicutes > Entomoplasmatales > Spiroplasmataceae > Spiroplasma > Spiroplasma monobiae. The sequence continues at coordinate 455,784 of NZ_CP025543.1, forward strand.
ACTCGTCAAAATTTAAAAGAATTAGACCACTCAAAAAACATTGTTGATGATGTTAAAAAGGGAGCTTATTTAATAAGCGAAACAAAAGAAGCTAATATAACATTAATAGCTACAGGAAGTGAAGTTTCACTTGCATTAGATGTTAAAACTAATTTAGAAAAAAACGGACAAAAAGTAAACGTTGTTTCAATGCCAAATATGAATTTATTCTTAAAACAATCAAAAGAATATCAAGATTCAATAATAAATAAAAACACACAAAGATTTTCTATAGAATTAGGTTCAACTTATGGTTGACATAGATTCTTAGGAGATAATGGAAAAGCATTTGGAATTGATACATTTGGTTACTCTGCACCAGCACAAGATGTTATTGAAGAAATCAAATTTACTTCAAATGAAATTTCAAAAGAGATTTTAACTCAAATCAAATAATAAAAAATATGTTAATATTAAAAAAGTAATTGTTAAAGGAGAATTTATTATGGAAATTGCATGATGAGGAGCACTGTTAATTGCAATAGGTGCAGCTGTAGTTGGTGGTATTATTGGTTTTATAATTACAAGAAAAGTTATCCAAAAACAACTAAGAGATAATCCGCCAATTAACGAAAATCAAATTAGAGCTATGTATAGAAGTATGGGAAGAAAACCAACTGAAACAGATATCAAAAAAACAATGAATGCAGTAAAAAGAGGAAAATAATTTTTAAAGTAATAAATAAAAAAATTTTATTCGACAAAAATTATTTTTTTTTTTTTTTTTACAAATTTCATATATAATCATTTAGGAATTTAACAACAACTTATCAACTATAAAAGAAATACAGAAAAAATAAATAGGTAGGTGGACATAACATGATACAAGTATTCACTTGTGATGAATTTAAAAGAGTAAATGCATTCTTAATGCATAATAAAGACAAAAAAGCTATCTTGTTTGATACAGGATACTTTGCATATAAAGATATAATTAAATTTGTAGAAGAAAATCAAATTCAAATTACAGATATTTTTATAACACATGGACACTTCGCTCATTTCTATGGAATAAATGAGATATGTAAAAGTCAAAACAATCCTAATGTTTTTGTGGGAAAAGAGGATTTATTAAATCTATTTGATCCAACAAAAAACATGAGCGACTTTTTTGAAGGTGTTGAAAAATATATAGCAAGCCCAATAAAAAATTTAAAAGTTATTTCAGCAGAAACAACTGTTGAGCTAAATGGATATAATGTAAATATTTATAAGAAAGATTCTCATACTGAGGGTTCATTGATGTTTTCAATCCCTGAGAGAAAACTAATCTTTACAGGAGATTTTATTCTGAAAGATGAAAGTTATTTAATTGATGGAATTATGCAATTACAAGATGAGAAAGAAAAAAATGCTAAGCAAATATTTAATTGATTAATTAGCAGTTTTGATGAAGATTATTCTATTTTTTCAGGACACTATCATTTTGGTTTCAAAATCAAAAATATTCTTGAAGACAAAGAAGCTGAATTATTAAGAAAATATATTGAAAAAAAATAGGCTATAAATTAAAAACTCTCTTATGGGAGTTTTTTTAATAAAATTTATTTTCATGAAAAATAAAAGCACTACTCATTTGCAGTGCTTTTATTTTTATTATTTTCTTTTTTAGTTTTTTCTGTTTTAGCTGTTTTTACTTTAGTTTCACTTTTAGATTTTCTTTCTTTTAAGAAGGCTGGTTCAGTACCCTTTATTAAACGTTGAATGTTTTGTCAGTGTCTTGCCAATAATATAATCATAGAAATTGTTGTTATTAAATTAATAATTAGGAAACTATCGAAAACTCCCGATTCATTTATAGTGTGGTATTTATTAAATCAAACAGCAGAGTAACTTCCAGTTGCATAAATTGTTGCAAACCCAGATCCATCAATATCAAATGAACTTAATCCCGAAATTTGAGGAACTCACATTAATATTGCTGTAACTATTGCAGCAAAGATTGACCCAATACTTACTTTTCTTGTAACAAGAACAAGTGTTAGTCAAGTTGCAAACATTACAAGTCCCATTAAGTAATTTATTGTAAACATTAAACCAATGAAACAACTAACAGCTTTTCCGCCTTTGAATTTGTAGTATATTGGTCAACAGTGACCAATTAGTGCAAATAATCCAGGAACCAATAATAATGTTCCTTGGAAAATAGGGGTAGGTATTTGACTTAACCCTAAAGCTATAGAACTTGCTAGAATAATTTTTAAGGCATCAAATATCATGATAGCAACCCCTCATTTTTTACCTATTATTCTACTTGCGTTTGTTGCTCCAGCATTTTTACTTCCTTCATCTCTTACATCTTTTTTTGTTTTTAATTTAACAATTGTAATTGAGAAAGAAAAACTACCTATTAAGTAAGCTATAACAGAAGCAATTGCCGTTCCAGCCAACATCTCTCATCAGTTCATATCTTAGTACTCCTTTGTTTAAAACACATTAATAATCATACTATAAAGTTGTAGCAATATGCAAGAAAATAGGTTAAAATAAATTAATAACACTTCGTGAAAAGTCAATTATAATGGGGGTTTTTAACAATGAAACTAATTGAGAAAATAAATTTGAAAAAAATAATATTCAGTTTATATAAGAAAGACTTAAGTGGATTAATTAATAATAATGAATTTAAATTGGATAATGATCAAAAAGATGAATTAATTGCTTTAGGTCAAACTGATGAATGCAAAACTTTATTTGAAGGTATTAATAACTTTTTTGAAAAAAACATAAACAGTGAACAATTGGAATTAAGTCTTATGCTAACATTGATCTTACAAAGATACAATTACTTTTATAAGACAGAAATACTTTGAAACGAATATTGTAGTAAATATGAAAACTTAGTTGAAAAAGATCCGGGACAGTTCTTTTTAACTTATATAAGTGATTTTTTTGATGCTCAAATCAATTTGTATAATAAAAGTTATTCAGATATAGTTGAAGATTTTAATATAGAAAAATGAAATGAAAAATTTTCAAAAGATATTAATAAACTTGTTAATAACATTGATAATTCAAAAGATTTTCAAGATAAGCTACAAAATTGTGAAAAAATGATATTCTTCTTACAAGATACCAAGAATATTTACTCGAGTTTAGAATCTGTTGGGGTCGAAAATGAAAAGCAACAATTTTTAGCTCACACTAATGAATTAAAAATAATATTTCAATCATTAAATCACTTAGTAAATGAAATATTAAAACAGTTAATAGCTGTTTAAAAGAGGTAATGATATGTTTGAAAAATATGCAAAAATGTCTAAAAATGAATTAGAAAAAGAACTTTTAAGAATTGAAGATAGTTACAAAGAGCTTTTAAATGAGGAAAAGAAAATAGATAGAAAAATAAAAAGAAACCTATGATTGTGATTTATTTTTCCATTCTTTGGTTTGTTTATCTATGGTATTCATTTGAAAAAAAGAAGAGAAAGCGATAAAAATTATTACACAATCAAAGCAAAGAAAAAAGATCTTATTTATGTTGAATTAGAAATTCAGTTCTTAAAATCAAAAATAGAAAAAATGTAATATTAATTGCATTTTTTTTGACCATAAATAGAGGGTCAACTCACATCAGAAACTTGTCAAAAATATGATAAAATATTTAAAAGGTGCAGAAATATGAAGAAAAGTTTATTAAGTTTAAATGAAAATTTAGAACATCAAGTTGATTATATTTACTATAATCAAAGTCTTGATATGTGTGTGCACAAAACTATAGCTATGGATTCAAGAGATAATAAATTCAAATGCATTGATTGTTTTGTTATTTTTGCTATTAAAACTAAAAAGCAAGTATTAAGTTTTAATAAAAGATTAATCAAAGAATTTAATTTTGAAAAAGCAGAAATTACTTTGAAAAAGAAAATTAAAAAACAAAGACTTGAGGAAGACGATGAAGAATAATACATTAACTTTTTTCTATAACAATATGACCATGATAATGATGAATCTAGAAGATTCTGTGGGGCTAATTGCTGATTTTGAAAATTGAAGTCAAAAAGAAGATAAGCAAATTGAAAAGTTAAAAACTTTATCAAAAGAAAGCAATCTAAGTTCAACTTTATTTGTTGTTACAAGCAGAGAAATGAATTACGGACTTTGAAATGCTCAAAATATAATAAAAAAAGCAGAACAAAACAATATTGACTATGTCATCTTTTATCACACAAATGCAATGATGAATCAAATGACAGATGAAGCTTTATTTAAAAACATCGAAGACTTCTTGAGTATTAGAAAAATGATTGTTACAAAAGACTATATTGATTCTAATTATTCAAAATTTTCAACAAAATTTATAGAAGATAACTGAAAAGAAAATTCAATCGTTATAGATTCAATAACAACAAATGATTTAGAACAAAACTTGAACTTATTGAAAGAAAGTAATTTTAAAGAATTTGAAAAAATAAATGGTTTATCTTACAAATTTGATGCACGTGTCAGCGAAGGAAAAAAACTTGGAAGAACAATAGGTTTCCCAACAATTAATTTAATAACAGAAGAAAGAATAGTTTTAAAAGATGGCGTTTATGCTTGTGAAGTTTACATTGATCACTTAAAAGAAACTTTCTTAGGAGCAGGATGTTATTGAAAAAATGAACTCAATCAAGATGTTTTTGAAATATTCTTAATAGATTTTGATCAAGAAATTTATGGATGAAAAGTATCTGTAAAACCACTTGAAAAATTAAGAGAAAACATAAAAGTTAATGGTTTAGATAAATTAAAAGAATTATTAGCAAATGATGTAAGACAAACTTTAAAATATAAGATTTAAAAACAACATAAAAATTTATGTTGTTTTTTTATGCTAAAATACAAGTGAAAAGAGTGAGGTTATTATGGAAAAACCAAAATTTTATTTAGGAAGTCACGTTGGTATGAATTCTGCAAATGATTATTTAATAGGAAGTGCACAAGAAGCTATTAATAATGGAGCAAATACCTTGATGTTCTTTACAGGTGCTCCACAAAACACAAGAAGAACCGAAACAAGTAGATTAAACATAGATAAATTTAAATCAATGCTAATAGAAAATGAAATAGATATAAATAAAGTTATTTGTCATGGACCCTACACAATAAACCTTGCAAATACAGTTAAACAAGAAACTTTTGATCTTGGTGTAAGACTTTTAAAAGAAGAATTATTAAGACTTGAAGAAATTGGAGTGCACACTGTAGTATTGCACCCAGGGGCGGCTGTGGGGGCACCTAGAGAGCTTGCTTTAAAAAGTATTGCAAAAGGACTTAATATGGTTTACAAAGAGCTTCCTAACACGCCCGTGAGAGTTGCTTTAGAGACAATGTCAGGAAAAGGTACTGAGGTTTGTATAACTTTTGAAGAAATAAAAACAGTACTTGATTTAGTGGAAGCAAAAGATAAAGTAGGGGTTTGTTTTGATACTTGTCATATGCACGATTCTGGCTATGATGTAAAAAACAACTTTGAAAAAGTTGTAGAAGAATTCGATAAAGTGGTCGGTTTAGATAAATTAATGGCAATACACTTAAATGATAGTAAAAATCCAATTTCTAACCACAAAGATCGTCATGAAAACATTGGTTATGGTTATATTGGTTTTGAAGCACTTGCAAATGTTGTTCATAACCCTTTATTTAAAGATTTGCCAATAATTTTAGAAACACCATATATCGATGGAAAACTAAGTCCTTATAAAGTTGAAATTGAAATGATTAAAAATAATAAGTTTACAAATCCTTTCAAAGATAAAGAATTAATATAAAAAACTGCTAAATAGCAGTTTTTATTTATTATATAAATCCAATCTCAATCTTAAAACTTTATCTAAAACTCTGATGTTTTTGTCTATTTCTTTAATGTTTTCTCTATAGTTTGCTTGCATGTATTCATCTTGTATATCTATCAATATTGAAATTTGAGTTAAAAGTTCCACTCAAATAGCTTCATTTTCAATATATTGCTCCATTTCATTTAAGTCAATATTTGAATCATTAAGAATCGTTTCTAATTTAAACTTGTATTTTTTAATACAAAATTGATCAAACAAGTCTATTATCTTTTGATCTTCATACATCTTATTAAAGTTCATTAAAACCTTTAAACACATATCATTAATTTCTTTATTTGTCACTTCTGGTCTTTGGTTATCTCCTAAAAGGTGAAACAACGTTTTCATATTGACTCCATCATCAAAAAAATCATCTTTCATAGGTAAAATTTCTCCTTACATTAATAATATATTAATGTAAAATAATAGAGAATTAAGGTGAAAAGATGAAAAAATTACTTACAATATTAACTGGACTTTCAGTTACTATTACTCCAGCAACACAAATAGTTAGCTGTAAAATTACTGTTGATAATACATATAGAAATCCTTCTGATATACAGAAGTTTTGAAATCATAAGATGTTTAGCACAATAAGTGTTGATCCAAAAACAATAGACATTTTAAGTTTTGAAAATGATTTAAAGGCATTAATTTCAAATAATTTTAAAAACCAAAATGAAGTAAATGAAATACTTGGATTAAATTTACCTTGAAAAAGCGATGATCAATCAACAAGAGATGGTGAAAAAATTATTTTTGAATATTATTCATCTCAAAGCGGTCAAGCAAGCACAAAAATTAATGACTTAAGCGACTATCTAACAAGTAATTTAAACGAAAAAAACCCAGCAACAACAATTTATTTCAAATATAAAATAGGTGAAGAAGCATTGAATGGAAGCGCTTTAAAACTAAATGTTACAACTTCACCTAAAATGGCCAAAGGAGTATTTAGTGGGGTTGAATTGTCCAAAGAAACTTTAAGGGTTAGTCCAATATATTCAAATGATTTGAAAATAAGAATTGGTTCTAATAAATCGGTTGATCGTGATTTTTTAGAAAAAAATTCAGATGTAACAATACAATTACTAAAAGGCATTTTAAATACAATAAAGATGGAAACAGGAACAACTCTTTTAAATGATTTACAATGAGTTAAAAACCAAAATCCTCATTCACAAAATGAAATACCATATTTATGAAAATTAATAACTCCAGAAGAACAGATGTATAAATTATTAATGAATGAAAGTAATGAATCATTGGTTAATTTTGTTAATAAAGTGGTTATTGAAAATGGAACATCGAATGACTTAAATTCATTTTTAGGATTATCAAATGATATTAGATTTCAATTAGGTTAAATAGATCTTTAAAAATTAAATAAACGAAAGGCGAAAGAAGATAATGGAAAAAAAAATAAGCGAACTAAAAAATAGAAGAAGAAAAGCGATTCAAATCTTATATCGTCTTTTTTTATTGGATGAAAACACAAACAAAATAAAACAAGAAGTATTAGATGGTTTTCAATTAGAAACGTTTGATGAAGAATTAAATGATTATATTTTGGATTTATTAGAAAATACAGAAGAATATAAAGATATTATTTCTGAATTACTTCCTGAAACATGAAATTGAACTAGATTGCCAAAAGTAATTCAATCAATTCTAATTAATGCAATATATGAAATTAGAAAAGAAATTACGCCAAAAGCTGTAGTGATAAACGAGAGTATAGAATTAACAAGAGAATATTTACCAAGTTTTGAAACTAGTTTCGTAAACGGATTATTAGATAATGTGAAAATAGAAAACTAAGGGGATTAAAAAAATGAGTATATCAAACTTTACAAATTTTAAAAGTGAACTTAAAGATCATTTACAGTCATTAAAAAGTGAAATAAAAGTTTTAGTTTATAAGGAATTTAGAAATTATATTTTTAAAACAAAATTAAATGCACAACAGGAATTTTCAAAAAGTTTTTTAACTAAAGCTTTTTGTGAACTTGCTACATATTGTTACTTACAAAACTTTAATGCTAAACTTTTTAATTCAAAAAACTATAGTTTAATAAAAGATTATTTAAAAAATTCTGAAGACCAATTTATAAACAAGGATTTTAAAAAAGTTGTAATAGTAAGTGCAAGTAAGTTATCAAAAGATAATGCTGAATTAAATCAATTTATAAATACTTTAACAAACAAATTAAAGGTTAATGTATCAATTAGAAATTTAGATTGATACAACAATGAACATTTCTTAAGAGAAGTTAAATTAGATAAAAAAGTAAGTGAGTATCAAGAAGAATTATTCAAAATGATGAAAACTTATGACAAAGAACTATTTGATTTAATCAGTGAAGAAAAGTTCAGATCAACTAGATTAAGTTTTAAAGAAGATTGAAATGTATTTTTAGAAAAAAAAGTTGCATATAGTTTAGAAAAATTTATTTTTACACCGATTAATTATGATGAAGATAACTATGACAAAAAAATGAACAAGTTATCTGAATTAGTTGCTCATGATACAATTTTTATATTTGTAAACAACATTGAAGTTGAATCAAAATATAAAACAACTTTATTAAATGACTTAAGTTTCTTTTCAGACATAATTAAGTTTGATAGTCCAATTTTTACAATTGATAACAATGATTTTTTTAGTTTATTAAACCCATTATCTTTAAGTAACTTTAGAAATTTTCATGACTTAGCAAGTTTCTTAATTGAAAAACCAGCTAGATCAAATTCAAAAAATTTAACAGTTGATAATTCAAAATCAGATGATACATTGAATTGATATTGAAATAAAATATTGGATGACGATAATAAACAAGAAGAGATGAAAGAAATCTTGGGAGAAGAAAAAGATTTAGAGAAGACAGTTACTTTTAATGATCATTCAAATTTAGACGAAATCCTTAAAGAACATAATTCACACGAATTAACAAAAGACTTTGAAAATCTTTTAGCAGAAATAACTCAAGAGCATAAGTTATTAGACCTCGAAACTTCTAAGAAAGCAAGTAAAGAGTTTGAAAGATTCATTGCATTATTTGATAAAGAAATAAATAGTGTGGAATTATCTTCGAGCGACTTTGATAAAGACAAATATTTATATTTCAGAGATGCAATTAATCAAAAAAATATCGAAGAGGTTATGGATTTCTTATCAAATAAAATTGATAGCTTAACTGAAATGTTACAAAATAAAAAAATGTCAAAACAAGATGCAATGAACTATTACACATTGTATATTAAAATAAAAAGTTGTCTAAACGAGATTGATTTCTTAAGAATTAAATAATTTTCTTTATGAAAAAGAGGTGATTAATATGACAGAAATGATTTTTAAAATATCAGACTTTGCAGATATTTTAAAAGATTACGTTGAAGAATCAAATGCATTCAAAAACGTAAACATAAAAGGTGAAGTGGCTAACCTCACACACAACAAAAGTGGTCATATTTATTTTTCACTTAAAGATAGTCAGGCAAAAGTAGATTGTGCAATATGAAAAACTAATGCACATAAATTTACAGATCTAAACATCAAAGAGGGAACCGAAATAATAGGAAAGGGTTCCCTTTCATACTATAAACCAACTGGTAAATTAACTTTTACAGTTTATGATGTTAGAGTTGATGGGGTTGGTGAATTAGCATTACTTTATGATAAGCGTTTTAAGGAATTACAAGAAAAAGGTTGATTTCTTGATGAGTTTAAAAAACCAATTCCAAAATTTCCAAACAACATCGGAATAGTAACTGCAGCAACAGGTGATGCAATAAGAGATTTAATTACAACAATAAAAAGAAGGTATCCTCCTGTAAATATATTTTTATTTCCTTCATTGGTTCAAGGAGATGGTGCTGCAAAAGATATTGCTAAAAAAATTAAACAAGCAAATGAATTTTCTATTAAGTTAGATACTTTGATAGTTGGAAGAGGTGGAGGAAGTTATGAAGACCTATGATCTTTCAATGAAATGGAAGTGCTTAGTGCAATAAGAGAAAGCAAAATACCAATCATTAGTGGAGTTGGTCATGAACCAGATATAACTTTAACAGATTATGTTTCTGACTTCAGAGCTTCAACACCAACAGCGGCAGGAGAAAAATCTACTCCAGATAGTGAGAATGTTTTACAAGCTCTTTCAAATAAAAATCAAGATTTTGCTAAAGCATTAAAAAATAAAATTGAAAAAATACACATGGAAGTTGATAATTTATCTTTAAGACTCAATTCAAATATTGAAAGTAAAGTTTCTATGTTAAAAAGAAATTTTGAAAATATTTCAGATAATTTAAATTCAGTTATTACAAATAAAATTCATTTAATAAATAATAACTTTGAAAATAAATTACAAACTTGAAAAGGAGTTCTAAAAAATAAATTAGATAAAAATATTAATGAATTAAAAGTTTTTGAAGAAAAAATTGAACTACAGAGTCCATTGTTACCACTTGAAAAAGGTTACTCAATCCTAAAACAAGATGATAAAGTTATTAGATCTAAAGATGAAGTAAGTGAAAATAAATTAATAACAGCCATTTTAAAAGATGGTGAAATAAATGTTAAATTAGAAAAGGGAAGTGAATAATATGAGTGCAAAAAACTTTAACGAATTATTAGATGAAATAAAAAATATTTCAAATAAATTAAATGATTCTTCAACATCAATGGAAGAATCAATTGAATTATTTAAAAGCGGAACAGAAATGATTAAAGAGGCAAAAGAACAATTAACTAAACTTGAAGGTGAAGTTAAAAAAGTTTTAGACAATAGCGAAACTACAAACTTTTAATATAAAAAAATGGAATTACTATTCCATTTTTTTATGCTTTTGCTATTTTATTTGCATCTTCATCTATTATTAAATTAAAGTAGGGGTGCAATGTTAATAAAGTTGAAGGAACAACTTCAGTAACTGGACCATTTAATATTTGATCAATCACTTCAGCTTTACCTTCACCATTTGCAATCATAATAATATTTCTAGTCGCCATAATTTCTCTTGGACCCATTGTAACAAATTCATCATAAAATTTAGTTTCATCTAACTTAGGAACACTTATGTTGTCTTCTAGATCTTTCATTTTTATTGTTCTAGTTCTATCACCAAATTTTGTAGTTCCTGACATATTTCCACAAAAGTGTCCATCAATTCCTATACCTAAAAGTACAAGATCAAGACCACCATCTTTTTCTAATTGAGTAATGTGTTCTTTTCAATTTAAGTAATTCATTCTGTGTATATTTTCTTCGTTTATGTTTCCTGGAATATAGAAAATTTTATTTAAATCTTCAATTGTCATACCTGTTTCTAAATTATCTCTGTAAGGTATTTCATCAAAATTATAAAAATGAACTTTATTAATTGATTTAATATCTTTTAAACTTTCTATAAGTTGTTTATAAAATAATAGTGGACTTTTTCCTCCTGTAATTGCAACATTTATTCTATCTTTGTGTGCATTATCATCAATGATTTGCATAAATAAAGAAAGTGCTTCTTTTGTCATTTCTTCATAATCTTTTGTTTTAATTAATCTCATCGAATCATTCCTTTCTGCTTATTATTATTTTATTCCTATATAATTAATCTTAACTTTCCAAAATGGAAAGTTAAATTATTTTGTTATAATTTTAAAAAGAGGTAATAAACATGCAAAGAAAAAGCATAAGAACAATAATGATTTGAAATATATTAATGTCTTTAATTACCTTAACTTCATTTGAGTTATTTATTTATTTAAATATAATTACTTTAGTTTCAATTTATCTTTGCACGTCTTTTATTGCCGCTAAGTTTATTAACCTATATATAAAAGATGTTAAAAACATAAATAATAAATCAGTATTTAAAAAATCAAATTCATTTAATGAAATTAGCAATTTATTAATTTTGATACTGCCAATATGTTTTTTGAATCAGGGATATAACTCCATTTTTACAAATGATTACTCAGAAATTATTTTGAAGATGAATTCATATTCAATATCTTTTGTATTTTTCCTTTTCTTATTAAGTAATATTTTTTTTAATTTAATATTAGACTCTGTTAAACAAGTGATTATAATATTTAAAAAAATGATAAATAAAATAGTTTATTTATATAAAAAGTACTTATTTAAAGTGAATTATTTTATTATTGAACTAATAGTTTTTAAAGAATTTAATAAATTATGAGGAATTTTTTCAAAAATCTTTTTATCATTTCAAAAAGTAAAGATATATAAAATGAATTTTCACAGATCTGTAAAAAGGGTAAATTATCATTCTAGACTTCTAATTGTATAAAAAATTAGAAGGAGAAACATTTATGAAAAAATCAAAAAATTTTGATACTTATACCAAATTATTTTTATCTGGAGTTTTTATTGTTACTATATTCGATTTAGCTTTAGTACTATCAATTTCTATTAGAAGTGTAATTTATGCAATAGAAGGCAAGTGGCTTATAATTGCAATACAAGCATTACCATTAGTTTTCTTTTCAACATTATTAATATTTGAAACTAAACTACTAATAAAATTCTTTAAAAACCTGAAAAAGGCAAAACAAGAAGATGAATTTGAAAAGTATATCAGAGCACACGATTTAACTATTAAAGATAATATGAAAGGTTATAAAAAAGAAATGATATTTGTGTACTTATCGTCTTCATTTATAGTTTTATTCGGAGGAATCGGCGTGATTCCTTTGGTATTTCTTTTAAAAGGTGAAAAAGCTTATAAAATTTGATCAAAAGATAAATAATTGTAAAACCCAAATAATTGGGTTTTTTTATTCTCAATATTGTAAAATATGAATGGTGAGACATATGAAATTAGCACAATTAAGCAATTTTAAAGATCTTTATAAACAAAGAGATAATGAAAACTTAACTGAACTAGCACAAGATATAAGAGATTTTCTAAATGATTTTGTTAATAAAAACAAAGGGCATATAGGAAGTAATCTTGGAGTTGTTGAGTTAACATTATCTATTTTGTCATATTTTGATCTAGATAAATCAATTGTTCTTTTCGATACAGGTCACCAGTCACACGTTTATAAATTACTAATTCATGGAGTTGATAAATTTAGAACTATTAAACAATTCAATGGTTTAAGTAACTTTCAAGAAATTAGTGAATCAGATTATGACTGAATAAGCACAGGACACAGTTCAACTTCAATTGCATATCAATTTGGCTACGCAATAGCTAGTGATAAAGATAATATTATCTCTGTAATTGGAGATGCTGCTTTTTTTGGTTCTTACACTTTACCTGGTTTAATTAACTTACAAAATACAAATAAGAAAACAATAACTATTTTAAATGATAATAATGAAGCTATTGGTGATAATTCACTTGCTATAAAAGATATTAAAATGTACGTAGAATCATTAGGATTAAAATACATTAAATGTAATGACGGACATGACTTTGAAGAATTATTTAAATCTTTATCTGAAGCAGATAACTCAAATGAACATGTATTTATTCATTGCATAACAAAAAAAGCTAAAGGTTATGTTGGAGAAAATGAATTATTTCAAAATCATTCAATTGAAAATGAAATTAATAAAAGTTATTCTAAATTAGTTGCAGAAGAATTTGAAAATCAATTTACAAAAGAAGATTATTTAATTTGTCCTGCAATGTTGAATTCATCAAATTTTACAAATTTGAAAAATAAGTTTGACAAAAATGTAATAGATGTTGGAATAAATGAAGAGTTTAGTATTTTAGTTGCAAGTGCAATTTCAAATTCAAATAAAAAGACATTTGTTTCTATATATTCAACTTTCTTTCAAAGAGTTTTCGATCAATTAGCTCATGATGTGTTTAGAAACAATTTACCTATGACATTTTTAATCGATAGGGGAGGTTTAAATTATAGTGGGGGAGTTAGTCATCATGGAATTTATGATATTTCACTTATAAATAATTTTTCAAACGCAATAATTTGTCAACCTTATAGTTTAAATGACTTAAAAGTATTAACTAAACAATCCTATTTAAATAAAGATAAGCAATTTTTCTTAAGATACGAAAATTTATCTGCAGTTGAAGATGGTTTTAATGAAAAGTTTGAAATTGGACAATGACGAGAGTTAATTTATAAAAAGAATAACACTTTAACACTGATCAGTTATGGAAATATATTAAATGATTTTAAAAAATATATTGAAGAAAATAATTTGAGCATAAATTTAATTAATGCTCGTTATATTAATCCAATCGATAAAGAAATTATAACCAAACACAAAGAAAATAATATTTTTGTTTATGAACAAGTTGTTAATAAAAATAACTTGTATTCAAATATTATTAATGAATTTAAAGATATAAATATAACAAGCTTTGCTTTTGATAGAAATGTTATTAAACACGGTAAAAAAGATTTGTTACTAAAAGAAATAAATATGGATGTAGAATCTGTTATGAAGAAAATATTTGAGGGACAAAGAAATGCAAAGGATAGTAGATAGAAATTACTTTTTAGATAAACTTTCAAAAGATAGAGAAATCAATGACTTAATTTCAAAACAATCAGATAAAGAAAATCTAAGTTTTTTTGAAAACTTAAAAGAATTAAGAAGAATACTTCACTTAAAAAACCAAACAGATAGAAAAATAATAAATGAATATAATAAATTGATAGTAATACCAACAGGAACAGAAGAAACTTTAATAAGAGAACTGAATCAATTTAACAAAGAAATGTATAAAGATTTGCCAGAACATTATACATTAGATTTTGGAGTAGAGTTAAGCAAAGAAAATAAACCAGTAAATAAAAGACAAACTAATTTAAAAACAGATTACAAAAAAAATATTTTAAATTTATCAAACCCATACATTCAAGAGTCATCTGTTGTTTTAGATGAAACAAGTGATGTTTTAAATAAAACTTCAATAGATCCTTTTTTAGAGAAAACTATTCAAGATTTTGAAACTTTATTGTTAAATCAACCCGTTGATAATAAAGACAAAGAAAGTTATATTGATAAAATTTTAGAAGAAGAGAATTATACTTCCGAAGTTTTAAAAGATGATGAAGAAATTTATGTAGAATCTATAGAACAAAAAGAAAAAATGATTTCTGACATAAGAGATTCGTTGACTAATGGTAACTATGGTAAATTAAACTTAAACAAACCAATTTCACTTTCTACAACAAAATATATGAAAAAGCTTGAATCACTAAAAAAAGGATTTGTAAAAACTTACGGAAGTGAATTATTTAAAAAAATAAGCGAATGAGTACAGCAAGAAGATGCTTTGTATGAAAATGTTGAAAGAAGTAGAAAGATTTCTAGTTTAAGAAAGCAAAAATTAAGCTTTAATAAAAAAAGAAAATTTAATGTTAAAACAAAAAGAAAATTTTAAGGAGATAATTTTATATGAAACAAAGACTTGATCAAATTTTATTAGAGTTAGAGTTAACTGAAAACAGAAATAAAGCAAGAGGTCTTATAATAGATGGAAAAATTTTAGTTAATGAAGAAAAGGTAACTAAACCAGGAACGTTATTTGATCAAGAAAAAGTAAAAATAAAATTATTAAATCAGGAAAATGAATTTGTAAGTAGAGCTGGTAAAAAACTTCACAAAGCAATTAAACATTGAAATATTAACTTGCAAGACAAAGTGTGTTTAGATATTGGTTCATCTACAGGAGGTTTTACTGATTGTTGTTTACAACACGGAGCAAGTTTTGTTTATGCAGTAGACGTGGGAACAAATCAATTGGATTGAAAAATTAGAAGTAATGAAAAAGTTAAATCTATGGAAAAAACAAATTTTAGAAATGTGACAAAAAATTTCTTTGATAAAGAAATTAATTTCTTTTGCTGCGATGTTAGTTTTATTTCTGTTAGCAAAATTCTACTACCACTAAAAGATATTGTTGATGAAAATGTTAATGGAGTAATTTTAATAAAACCTCAATTCGAATCAGATAAAGAAGATGTCAAGAATGGAAAAATAAATTCAAAAGAAGGGCATATAAAATCAATTAATAGAGTTATAGAATTTTGCAATGAAAATAATTTTTCTGTTAATGATGTTAATTGATCTCCAATACTTGGTAATAAAAAGAAAAATATTGAATACCTTTGTTACATAAAAAAAAGTAATATAGTTGAAAATATTTTTGCAAAAGAAACAATTTCAAAACTTGTAAATGATTGTTGAGAATACTTTGAGAATTACAATGAAGAATAAAAAAGTAATTTTTCTTCTAGATATGGATGCTTTTTTCGCAAGTTGTCACATGGCAGAAGATCCAAACTTAAGGAACAAGAATTTGGTTGTGGCGTCACCAAACAGAAGAGCAATCATTACAACAGCAAGTTATAATGCAAGAAAATTTGGAATTAGAGCTGGAACTCCAGTATTTCAAGCAAAAGAAATGTGTCCTGATTTATATGTGGTAAACTCTGATTTTAGTTTATATATAAAGTATTCAGAGCAGGTTTTTGATATTATTTATAATAACTTCACAAAAGATTTTGAAGTTGCTTCAATCGATGAGTGTTACATAGATATGACTAAAGTCTGAAAGAAATTTGGTTCTGTAAAGCGTACAGCACAATCTTTGATTGATATGATTTATGAACAAACAGGTTTGACAAGTTCAATTGGTATTAGTACAAATAAATTTTTGGCTAAAAGTTGTGTAGACTTCAATAAACCAAAAGGAATTTCTTTTTTACTTGAAAATGAAATAGAAGAAAAACTTTGACCATTACCAATAAAAGAAATGTATATGATTGGTTCTGCAACAGAAAAAATACTAAATGATAATAATATTTTTACAATAAAAGATTTAGCACTATCTGATTTAAATAAAATTATAGATTTACTCGGAAAGAGGGGACTTACTCTTTGATATTGAGCAAACGGAAAAGGTGATGATCAGGTTTCAAGAGAAGCAAGCGAATTTAAATCTATTGGTAATGAATTAACTTTGAACTTCACAACAACAAATTATGAAGAGCTTGAAGAAATAATATATGAGGTTAGTATGAAGATTGCCGACAGAGCAAAGAAAAGATATTTGCAAGGAACTACAGTTACAATAGTTGTTAAATATCTTGATGATTCAAAGACAGAAATTTATAATAACAAAGATAGAAAAAAGCATTTAACAAAACAAGAATCATTTCAAACTCCAACAAATGATCCAGAAATAATTTATTCTATAGCTAAACAATGTTTTTATGAATTATGAAAAGGCCAACCAATATTATTATTGGGAGTTAGATTAAGTAATCTATCAAATCAAATTGAGCAATCAAAACAACTTTCAATTGATGAAATAGATTTAAATGAAGGAATAGATTATAATGAAATTGAACAAATAATTTATAATCTAAATTTAAAATTCGGTAAAGATAAAATTTTTACAGGAGATAAATTAGTTAAGTATATGGATAAAAATATAGTTCAATCAAAATTTTTAAAAAATGATGATGTACATATTTCAAATCAGCAAATAGTTGATAAATGAAAAAACAAATAGGGGAGTTATATTATGGAATATAGAATTGATGATTTGATTTTGGAATTACATTCAGTTCACAAACAATTAAATGAATATCTATTTTCAAATTCCCTATCAGAAGTTAAAATTGCAATTGAAACAAGCAAAAGAAGAAATAGTTTAACTTTAGGACACTTTGATCCATCAAGTGATTGATCAGACAAAAAAAATCAAATTTCTATTTGAACTTTAACCCTAAATGGAGATTATATAAGAACAATTGGTGTGTTAGTGCACGAAATGGTTCATCAATATAATCATGAGAGAGGCATTAAAGATGTAGAAAATAATCAAAGGCATAACAAGAAATTTAAAGAAATAGCTGAAAATAAAGCTATGTTATTAGTAAATTCAACAAAATCTAATAGAGGTTTTTCAAACACAAAACCAAACAAAGAATTAATCTATTACATTGATAATGTATTAGATTTTAATAAAGATGTATTTAAAAAAATGATTCACAAAGATGCTCTTGAACATGAACCAAAAGGTTACAATAAGACAAGTAGATATATATGTAATTGTGGTACAGTAATAAACAACTCAAGAAAAGAATCATTAAATATAAAATGCATGGATTGCAATAACATCTTTAAAAAAGTAAAATAGTGTATATTGCAATATGCACTTTATAAAAAATATTGTATATATTTATTAACTTGCTTGTTAGCAATGTTAAAATTATTTTAGTAAATATATTTAGATTTCGGAGGTTCTAATGGCAGGATTTGCACCAAAGTTTTGTCCAACCCACCTACAAATACATGTCTGTGAGTTACAAAACGTATTTAACAAAAATAAAACAATTGAAGATGATCTTGGGGCAAAAGTTAGAAGACTGCATGGAACTCAAACAGAAGAAGAGTTAGCCCAACAAGAATCAAAAAGAAAGCATCAGCCAGGTACTTTAGGAGATATTTTAGCAAAAGCAAGGCAAAAAATAGATCAAGAAAAAGAAACTATCGCACAAAATGATCCAGATAATAAAGTAGCTTCTGGTGAAGAAATAAATGATAGAATGGCTGCTTTAAGGGCTAAAATGATGGGCGGAAGCACCCCATCCCCTTCCAACGACCAACAATTCAAACAACAAGAATCAACAGGATTACAAAAAGTTATACAAAATGCTCAAGAACACCAAAAAGAAAACCCACAAGAGGTATTTAAAGCCCCTGAAAGGTCAACTATGGGTGAAAATAAGTATAAAGACTTGCCTAGAGGTAACAAACCTTCAGCAGTATTAAAAGATTTAGATTTAGATTTAATTACTGCAGATGACGTTGTTGGAGAACCAACTTCTAAAAAAGAAGATAAATTAAAACTTAAAAAAACAAAAGAAGAACGAAAAGAAAATGCTGAAAAGTTGTTTAGTCAAGAAGAAACTCAAGAATTAATTCAATTAGCAGTAAAAGAGGCTTTAAAACAAGTTGGAATAATTGGTGAAAATGAAAAACCAAAGAAAACAACAACAAAAGCAAAAAGCAAAAATGTAACTACATCTTCTAAGAGAGCCAAATCAGAAGATGAAGATAATCAAAAAATAAGCGAAGAAAAGAAACCAAAAATTAAAAAAGAGGAAATATAAATATTTCCTCTTTTTATTTAATAAACTATAAATTCATGACCATTGAAGTCCCCTTCAATGCTTTCTATAAAACACTTTGCTGCATTTTTTACAGGTACTGGTTTAACTCCGATGAAATATTCTCCATAATCTTTCATAGATTCATCAAATACAGATGGACTTACACAATTAATCCTAATATCTTTTTTAAAATCTATTGCAGCTCCTTTTACAAATGAAGCTACAGCACCGTTTGTCATCGATAACATTGAACCCATCTTTATTGGTTGGTCTTTAATAACTCCAGTTGTCAAAGTAAAACTACCCTTTTCATTCAGATAATTTTGTCCAATAAGAACTAAATTTAATTGTCCAAGCAGTTTATTTTGAACAGAATAAAGAACATCTTCATTTGTAAGATCTTCAATAGGTTTCATAGCAGCACTTCCTGCTGCAGAAATCACATGATCCACACTTCCCAATTTTTCAAACATTTCTTTTATGCTATCGATAGAACTCATATCAACCCTTAAGTCCCCTGAGTTTCTCCCAGCAGTTATGACTTCATAACTATCTTCTTTTAATTTTAGTTCGTTTTGGATTGCAGAACCTAAAGTACCACTGGCTCCAACTAAAAGTATTTTCATAAGTATTACCTCAATTTTCTAACAAAATAATTATATATAAAAAAATCTTTATAAATAAAATGATTAAACATCAAAATATATAATAGTTATATTTAAATCAATATTACTCTTTTTTTTCAGTTTTTAAAAAACTAAACTTATTATTTTTATCTAAAAAATTAAAAGCTATAAATATTAATAAATTTATTATAAAAAAGAATGTATTTAAACCGAAATTAACCCCTCAAGAAGTTTTTCATAAGACGAAAGTAAATAAATAGATTAGAATTAATCAAATAACGTTTGCAGTGCAAATAATTGAATATGCATACTTTAATTTTTTTGCTTTTCCAAATAAATTAATTATAGAAAAAGAAATCATGAACAAAGCAACAATATTTATAAATATAAATTGAAATATTTCCGTTATAGATCACATTAGAATACCAATCCTCCATAGTTTTTATAATTAAATTCCCCTTCTTCAAAGTTTGCAGTTTTATATCCTTCTTTTTTAAAAAAATCTAATAAATCAGGTAATCACTCTGTTGCATAATCTCTTGTGTGAGCAACCAATATTTGTCCCTTTTTTAAGTGACTTTTATATTGTTTTAATATCTTATCTTTACCACATATAGACTCATCATAATCACAACCCAAATATCCCCTTACAAAATAATCAATTTCCAATTGTTTTTGTAAATAACCCATTCCTCTATGATATTGCAAATAAGGCATTCTTACTGGTATATCTGATATTTGTTTTTCAATTCCATTTATTTTATAAATTTTTACAATCATATCACTTGTTTTATGAAATTCTTCATAAGCTTCCTTGGTATTTAAAAGATAATTATTATGATAATAAGAATGATTACCTAAGCTATGACCTTCATCTATCATTCTGTCAACTATTTTCTTTGTTTTTCCACCATCTTCAAAGTATTTTGCATAGTTTATACCCGTTCCAAAAAAAGTTGCCTTATAATTGTATTCCTTTAATATGTCCATTATATTTTCATCAGTAGGACTTGGACCATCATCAAAAGTGATCATTACAACTTTTTCGTTTGTACTAATTCTATTAACTTCATAGTTAACTTTTAAACTAGATAAATTAAAAGCAAAACAAAAAATCAAAGTAAATAAAAAAAATATATTCACAAATTTAAATCTAGATTTATTCATATTTTTTCCCCTCTATTATATTAACTTAAAAAAATAAAAAAATAAAAAAACAAGACTAAAGTCTTGTTTCAATTTTTATTCGAAATGTAAATTTGTAGCTAATGATTCTAAATCATTTAAGTCTTTTTCAACTGATTTGATTTTGTTTCTAGCCATTTCATATGAATCTCTACCTGTAAAGATATGCATTGGAATTTCGTCTCTGTTAGAAAGATCAACTAATAATTGCGCATATTTTTCTGGATTTCCATCTTGGTATCCATTTCAAGATTTTACGGTATTAACTCATTCGTCTCTTCCAGCAGTGTAATCTTCAATAATTGAATTTCCAGTTACTAAAGAGTCATTTGTTAAGAAATTAGTTCTAAATCCACCAGGTTTAATACTTGATATAGTTATTCCTAATGGTCTTAATTCATTACTAATACTTTCAGCAAATCCGTCTAAAGCAAATTTGCAAGCGGCATATAGTGAATTGTAAGGAACTGTTGCATAACCTCATCCTGATGAAGTTACATAAATATGTCCGCTTTTTTGACTTCTCATTGTTGGTAATACGGCTCTAATTACATTTAAAGTACCTAGCAAGTTGTCGTTGATGTATTTTTGAGCTTCTTGTGAAGATGTTTCTTCAAAAGTTCACATTTGACCGTATCCAGCATTGTTTAATAAGATATCAATTGAACCAAATTTAGCAACTCCTTCTTCCACTGCTTTTTTAATACTACTTTCATTTGTAATATCAACATTAACAGCTAATAAATTAGGGTGTCCACTGAATTTAGCTTCTAATTTTTCTTTGTTTCTTGATGTTGCAATTACTTGATGTCCATTTTCAAGTAATTTTTCTGTAACAACTAGACCAAGCCCTTGGCTTGCTCCAGTTACCATTCAAACTTTGTTTTTCATTTTATTTACCTCCTTCTTTATAAGAATAAAACATTATAGTAGGTATAAGGCAAGTAAAAAAGTAATTTTTTTTAAAAAAAATTACTTTATGTTCTTTTCTCGTAAAACTTCATCAAAATTGATTGGATTTCAGTCATCCACTTGACCAGTTTCTAATATTTTTTTGTAATGAGTCTCTTTTAAAGTTAATAAATCTAATTGTTCTTCTAGACTTAAAATCTTATTTTTTAATAGTTGCTTTTGCTTCATGATGATTTCAAATCTACTTTCAATAGTTGAATCACCAACCATACATAAATCTATGTACTCTTTAACGTTATTAATTTCCATACCAGCATTTCTTAGTATAAAAACCATTTTAAATCATTGTAAATCATCAATTAAAGCATATCTATAATTGTTATCTTCTCTTTTCATGAAGGGAAATAGTCCTTTTGAATCATAGAATCTAAATGTTTGTTCACTAACTTCAAATATATTTGAAAGTTCTTTAACTCCAAGTTTTTCCATTTTTTTTATCCTCTCTTATTTTTTCAATTAAATTATCAATATTTTTATAAAACATCTCTTTATTTAAGTTATTTTCTAATACAAAATCAAATTTGTATTTTCTTAATTTCTTTCTTTGAAATTCTGTAATAGAATCAATTTCTTCGATTTTTCTGTTATCTCTTTTATTAACTATATCAATTCTTTGTTTATGATCTTTTATTAAAAGAATGGTTTTGTCGAATTTAACTTTGATACCACTTATCACAGCTGCTTCAACAAATATTAGTTTAGCATTTTTTTCTTCTTTTATCTTCTTATTAATTTCATTCGAAATTAATGGTCACGCTATTTTTGTAAATTTATTATTTAATTTATGATTACCAAATAATGCAGTTCTTAGTTTTGATCTATCTATTTTTCCATTTTCCAAAACTCCTGGTATTTTTTTTGAGATAAATTTTATAATTTTTTCATCATATAAAATATCTTTAGATACCTTGTCAGCTTCAATAATTTTAAAATCAGGATTTTTAACTAAATGTTCTAGCATTGTAGATTTACCACTTCCAATAAACCCACTTACCCCTATTATTTTCATTACAATACACCTCTTTTATACAAAAAAATCATTTAAGAATAAATGATTTTTTATATTATATTTAATTATAGATTATTTTATCAACATAACTTGTAATTATTGGTTTAATTGGTGACATTTCCTTGATTACTTCTGCACAAATTTCTCTATACTTTTTGTAATCTCTGTTATTTTTAGCCATTTCTAAACGAGTTAGTACATTAATTCTTTGATCAATGTTTTTTCAACTAGAAGAAACTCTATTTTTCAAGCAATATCCAACTTTTGGTAATAATTCTTCATTTCTAAATGCTATTGCAAATATTTGCTCTAATTTAATTTCAGCCGCCAATAAATCTCATGTTTTTATTGCAAATTTATAACCTTCAATTAATTCTTCTAAATCACTTTTGTATCTTCCAAATAAATTAATTCTTGGATTAATCATCAATTGTTCAATTAATTCAACAAATTTTCTATCTGTTTCAGTTATTAAATTCATTTGAGTTTCTATTTCCAAAGACACTGAATTTCAATCTATGTTTTGAGTTACAGTAAGTTGTTCAACTCTTTCAATTGTTTGTTTGTATAAAATTGAATCTGTATTCTTTGAATCTTCAAGCATTTTTGTAAGATTTTTAAAGAATAATGTACATTTTCTTCCTAGATTTTGTAAATATTCTTGATTATCTTGCTTTTTATCTTTTAATTTAGGTTTTTCTACTGGAGTTTCAATAATTTCTTCTTCTTTAGTTTTGGCAATTTTTATTTTTGGTTTTTCAACCTTTTCATAATTTTCAACTAAATGAGCTCCGGTTTGTAAATCTATATCTCTTAATACTATTAAGTTAATTGTTCATCAACTACATTCACCACAAATTGTCCCAACAAATCCAGTAACCAAAGCGATGAATGGAATAATAATTGGTAATAATAATCAACCAATTAATTCAGCTGTTCTTCCAGATTGCATTGCAGCAGCAGCTCCTGCTAATTTTGAAAATAAACCAAATGATAATCAATATATTTGACCAAATTGACCTGCTAATTTAGGTAAAATTTCTGAAGTTATTGCTTGATCAATTGAAATAAAACTAGTTGGGATAAACTTTATAACTATACCCATTAAAAATGGTGATGCAGAAAGAAATGAAAGGAATGAAGCGAATATCAAAAGAACTAACATTGTTCAAGCTAAAACCATTGTCAATTGATAACTTCTAATAGGTCTTACAATTCTTGCAACACCCTTTTTAGTTTTTGCCTTATAACCAACCAAATGTATAGTTAATCTAAGTAACATTAAGATAAAAGTTAAACCACTTAAAGCCAGTGGTATTCAATAAATTAATATATTAGATGACGCTACAAATAATTCTTTTCCATTAAATAAAAAGAAAGCAAGGAATTTTTTATACCCTTTTGTAGCAATTGCAATATTTACTAAATCAAAGTTTGTTTTAGAGATTATTGGTGAAAACATCATTGTTAATGAATAAGTCATCATAACAACAGAAAAAACTATCAATGAAATTATCATAAATAGTGATTTTTTATTATTTTTTAATAACTTTATTTTGCCCATTTGTCTAATCCCCATAAAACCAAATATATTATATAATATTTTCAGCTTAATTATTCTTTAACTTTTACAAAAAAATGCTTATTTAAAGGTTTTTTATATAAAAAAAGTGAAATTAATATTTCACTAATACTTAATAAATTGATCAAAATCAGATTTTAAATCCCTATAAGTTAAACAGTCATTGATTAACTTAACTTGATTTTCAACTAACTCAAATGTAGAAAATTTAAATCTTTGTTCTCCAGATAAATAAATACCATCTTCTTCGATTTTGTGTTCTGGAGTTAAACAGTAAGGCATTATTTCTTTATTTATAATACTTTCATTAAAATATTTAAATAAAGGTCTGTATTCACCTCTTCCAGGTCCAAGATTAACTAAACCTAGAGCTATCCTTGGATCAATTATAAATAAACTTAATATATTTATTTTAGTTCTATCATCAATAAAATTAGCAATAGTTTTATTTGTTAATAAGAAAGTTTCTCTATCTAAATCATTAATTCTAAAGAATTTAAAGAATGTATTATTAACAACATTGTGGAAATAAACATCTAAAAACTTATAATTTTGATTAATTAGAATATCTCTTGGAATATTAATAGTTTTTTGATATTCTTGTAAATCAAAGTTAATTGGAGAATTTTCAACATATTCATAAAGACTTTCAAATGTTCTTTTACTGAAAATGTAATCATACATTTCAAACAATACATAACTAACGACATTTAATATTATTATTCTATATTCTTCTTCTACTTCAAAGTTCAAAGCATCAAAAACTCTGTATTTTTTATTAGAATCTGGTATCACATATTTGTATTCCCCATTTATTATAGTCACTAAGAAATAAAAGTATTTTAGAAATAACACTTCTTTTCCTGTCATTTCTACAAATTCATTATCCTTTTTAATTCTCTTATCAACAATAGCTTTTGCAACTTTAGAAATTTGATTAAATTGTTTTGAAATTTTATTTACGTCAAAACCTTCATAGTCTTTAAATAAAACTTCTATAAAAGGAACATTTTCAACTTCAATTTCTTCAACTTCATCACTTACAAAGTCGATGTACTTAAAACAAAATGAACCATCTTCATTTTTTGTTTTTCAGTTATCAAGAAACTCACTTGGAAGTATTAAATTTCTTTTCATTTTCTTTTTCATAAATTCACCTTTTTAATCGTTTTCTATTAATCACAATTGCTTTGTTGGAGAAATTGGAGTTGCTGTTATTATTGTCTTTTGGAACTTATCAACAACAAAATAAACTTCATTTTTTGGTGTTTTGATATATATGTTTCTAGAAGTTTCAAAACTAGAAGTAGATTTTTCAATCATTTTTAGTATCTTTTCTTTTAGTTTAAATTCTTCTTCATCTGCAAGATTTAAACGTTGTCTAATTCTTTGGATTGAATGAGTCGAAAACCCATATTCATGTTTATAGTAGTAACTCATTCAAATCACCTCAAATATAATTATAATGAATTTTTGCTTTACATTAAAGTCAAAAAAATAATATATGAAATAAAAAAACTCCCTAAGGAGTTCTGATATATCACTATTTTGAGATAACCAAGAAGTTACCTGATCATCTTTCAGCAAAAGTACCTTTTTTCATACATATCATAACTAAATCTCATAATAAAGTTACTATTAATAGGTAAAATAGGCCAGCTAACAATCTAAAACCAAATAATTTTAATTGTTCTTTTGTTGAATATTCCATATCCATAACCTTCATACCAATTGATGGTTTTGCTTTACAGAAATTAATAATTAAGAATATTCAGTAAATACCAAAAGTAATACCAATTAAAGCATTATTAACTAAGCCCGCAACAAACCTTCTTCAAAATCCTGCATTCATATTTTCTTTCTTCCTTTTCTATATTAATAAATATAACATTTTTTAGTGTTATATCAAGAGAAATTAGAAAAATTTTTTTAGATATTTTAACTTCTTTTAATAATTATTTTGAAGTAAAAATTTTTTTAATTCTGATCCACTTCTATATTTTGCTTCGTTGTTTTTAGAAATTAATCTGTGACAAGGTATTAAAAGCAATATAGGATTTTTAGACATACAAGTTGCTATAAAACGCGTGAAAGAAGCCTTATTAATATGTTTTGCAAATTCAGAATAACTCATATATTGACCATAATTTAATTTAGAAAGTTCAAATAAAATATCTATTTGTTTATCTGTTAAGTTCACTAAGTTTAAATCTTTAAAATCAAGATTTATAGGTTCTTTTAATTCAAATTTTTTTAATAAATTAATATATTTTTCAAATTCTTTTCCACCAATAACATTCCTTACTTTATATGATTTATAAAAGTCATGAATATTATCCTTTTCAAATCCTACATAACTTAATTTATCTTCTATTAATCCAATTTTAATAACCTTATCTTTAAATAAAACTATTTTAAATACTCTTATTACCTTTTCTTCCATCATTTATCACCTAAATAAATTATATTAAAAAAGCACAACCTAAGTTGTGCTTCATTATAATTAAAATATTTTTGAATATTATAAAAACTAATTATCTCCGTGATTTTTATCTTTATTTTTCTTATCTTTTCGATCTTTAAGTTCTTTTAAGAAAGCGTCAATTTCTTCTTGAGGTTCATAAATACTTGGATCTATTTCGTATTTTCTACCTTGCATAGCTTCTGCAATCATAGTTTGATATTCGTTATTTGCTTTTGCAATTTTTTCTCTATCAATTTTAGGATTAAGCGCTAATACAGCAACTATTGAAATTGAAGCCACAATTAATGAAATAAAGAAAAATCATAATAATATTTTTATTGGCAATAAATTAAATCCCTCTGACATTATATTTATAAGATTATTTACACCTGCATTATTAGCAGAAATTCAATTATCAAGTGCTTCTTGAGTTTGAACACCTGCCACTGAAACTGCAAAAGTTCTTTGTAATAATTCAGAATGAACGTCACTACCAAATATGAAACCTAAAGGTTTTGCCAAATTAAATATCATCATAAATATAAACATAACTGGAATTACCAAATTAATTCCAGGAATTATAAATTTTTGACGATAAGTTTTAGGAGGTTGAACTATTGTATAAATAATTCATGACATCATAGCAATTATAAGTATCAAATAAATATAATTTGTTCCACCAGTAACTATTCCTAAAAAATTACCTAAACTTCAATAAACTCCAGCTCTATCCTTTAAATACTCATTTCATTTAGAAACAAAATCAGTTGATCACCCATTATCAACACTAATCATTTCTTTTGTTATAAAGAATCTAAATGTTGTTAATAATATAGATATCAAAACAAACATAATTGCACAAACGCCAAGAGCTATACCTAATGATAATTTCAGTCATTTAGTATATTTTGGTTTTGAATTATAAGGATAAAACCTAACATCTTGTAATGGATGTGGGGGCACACTTCCCATGAAAGGATTACCTTGTGCGCTTTGTGCTCCAGCAAAACCCTCAAATCCAGTTTGCTGAGTATTTGGTTTTTCTTTTGTTTTATCCACTACTTCTGGTTCGGGTTTTGAACTTGTTGTAGATTTCAAATATTTCTGTTTTAATTCGTCAGTAATTTTTGAGTTTTCTTTCACAAATTCATCTGTTAATTCAAAACTTTGGTCAGTTAATGAATCTCTTGATATTTGTAAATTATTAAAACAATAAGTTTGTAAAAAAGTGATATCACTAAGCACTTCATCTGTTTTTTTGCCATCTGGTTTGATAAATTTGATTTTTTCTTTAGTGATATTTACTAAAGCTTTTCCAAAAACCGGACCCCATTTTTGATCTTTGAAAGTACAATTTTCATCTATTTCCAAAAGCAATAAGTCATTAACCAATTCTATAACTTGTTTTTTAAGTTCAGAATCATTTAATAATTCAACTCTTAGTTTTTCATTTTTTATTAAGTTTGCTAATAAAAATATAGAATCTTGATATATTTTGTTAGCTTCCATTCTTTAACCTCTATTCTCTTTAAAAATTAAACATTTTTAAAAGTTCTATTTCAGGAATTATTTTATTATCATAAATTCCACCTTTTATATTTTTTTCAAGTAAATATAACACTTTGATTTTATCATTTATTTGATTAATATTTAGTTTATTTTGTTCTAGTAACTTTGATACTCTATAAGGATTAACTACTAAAATTGAAGCTATCTCTGAATTATTCATTCTTTTTTCCTTAAATAAAAGTACATTTCTTAAAGTTACAAGATTACTTGCCAATAAAGCTAAAAACGAAAATATATCATTGTTCATTTCCATATAACTCGATCATTGTTTTAAGAATGTATTAACATCATTTGAAATAAAGCAATTTGCAATTTCAAATGTATCAAAGTTGTTGTATTTAGTTGTTATTTCATTAACAAGATCAACTGTTAATTCCTTCTTTAAAGAGAGAATTTTGTTAATCTCGTTTGTAAAAACTTGCATATCATTAGGTAATCTTTCAATAAATAAATCTAAAGCATCTTTTTGATAACTTATATGATCATTTTCTAACTTTTTGATAACAATTTGCTTTTTTTGCTCAACTGTTGGTTCATCTAATTTTAAAATCTTAGATTTTTCTTCAGTTAATTTTGCTATTTTAAGTTTTTTAGAAAACTTATCTGAGTTAACTGTCATTATTATTTCTACTTCTTTATTTTCTGAATTAAGAATTTGTTCTACCAATTTAACATCATAACTTTTATGTAACTTAACTTTACTTTCATTAACAAATCAACAATCATTAATAACTATTATTTTTTTTGTTGAAAATATAGAGTAAGTATTTATTTCTTCTATTATTGATGAAATCGGATCATCAATTAATGAATAGTCAAAAATTTCATAATCACCATTTATATTGGCTTTCTGAATTAGTTTTTCTACTTGTTTTTTAATTAAAAAGTTATCATTAGAATATATAAAGAACATATTTTTCACCTATCTATATTAATTTAACATTAAAAAAAGAGAAAAAAATTAAATTCTTTTGAATTAACTAGGTTTTTACTATATACTTTATTTGTATATTAAATATCTTGTTTAAAGGGGTGAAGTCAAATGGCAAATATTAAATCACAAGAAAAACGTATTTTAACTAATGAAAAATCACGTTTAGCAAACAAAGCTTTTAGAAGTTCAGTTAAAACAGCAATCAAAAAAGCTTTAACTGCAAAAACAGAAGGTTCAAAAGATAAAGAAGTTCTAATTAATGAAGCAGTTAGTTTATTAGATAAATCAGTTACAAAAGGAATTTTCAAAGCTAACAAAGCTGCAAGAGAAAAATCAAGATTAATGAAATAGTTAATTAAATAGATAATAGAAAAAACTCTTTCTAAAAAGAGTTTTTTTGTATTTTAATTGTCTTTTCGCTATTAACTTTATATTTATAACTTGAGTCCCCATTAGTTACATAGGTCTTACATTTATATTTATTAAGAGTATCTAATGTTTCTTTGCTTGGGAAATCTAAAGTATTTGATTTGTGTCCTGATATAAAACAAGTTTTTGGTTGAATTACTTTCATGAAAACTTCAGAAGTACTGGTTTTGCTTCCGTGATGTCCAACTTGTAAAAAGTCCACACCCCCTTTTACCTTATTCAAAAATAATTCATCTTTGATTAATCTGTATTCTCTAAGTTTTGTTGTGTCACCTGTAAATAATATTTTTTTATTTTTTACTTCTATTAAAGAAACTTGTGAATTATCATTTTCATCTGAATTTCCTAATTCTATAAAATTGGTTATATTTAAATCCTTATAATTAAAAGTCTCTTTTAAATGATAGTTATAAAATACATTTTTTAATTTGTATGTATTTGCTACATTTCCTAATTGATCAAAATGATCTTGATGGTTATGACTAATAAAAACTGCTTCAATTTTTCTAACACCACTATAAACTAGGTATTGTTCTAAACTTGATTTACTAAAACCATTTCCTCTTCCAGCATCAAATAAAATTGTTTTGCCTTTATATTGAAATAAAAAACTGTTTCCATTCCCCACATTTAACATAGTAACCGAAGGACTTATTTTAGTAAACTGATTTGATTGCAATATCCAAAAACAATTTAAAGTAAATATAAATATAATTAACTTTTTAATTTTAGTTTTATCAAAACTAAATGAAGTTATTAATTTAAATAGAACAAAATAACTTATTAAGTAGATAAAATTAAAACTTCCACAAATAGTTGTTAAATTCAAATATGTAAGACCTTTAGAGTAAAAGTAAAATAATTTATATATTAAATTTAATATATAACTTGAAAACGGAATAAAGAAAAATAAACTAGTTATAAAGCTAAACGTTACTAACGGAATCAATAAAACTTCAAATAAAGAACTAAATCAATAAATTTTGTAATTATAAAATATTTGAACAGGAGTAAATACAGCATTAACTATTAAAAAATTATATATAACATTTGTTGCGGGCTTTTTATTTTTATATTTTTTCAAAAAAATAAAAGCAATAACAGAAAATATAAATCCAATATTAAATATGAATAATGGATTTATAAATAAGCAAGCAATTCACAAAATAGATAATTTTGTGATTTTTGAAAATTTAAATTTTTTATTTTGTTCAACTCAACCAATGATCAGTAGAATACAAGATTTCAATAAAAAAAGTTTAAAGTTTAATAGATAACAATAATAGAAAAGAAAAGTTATTGGAATTATTCGATACTTTTTATAATTTTTTCACTTAGCAAATACTTTTTTATTTAAAATCCCACTCAATAAGTAAACATTCATTCCACTCAAATTAATTAAATAACCTAAAGAATATGAATTTAAATTTTTATAAATCAAACTATTAGTTTTTTGTTGAAAAAACATCAACTTAGTAAGATTATTTGTAGAATTCACAATTTTAAAGAAAAAATACTGTAGAGATTTTATATTTTTGATTTCAATTACAGCATCTATAATTTTGTATTTAACATTTTTGTTAAGAAGATATGAATTAAAATCAAATTCTCAAAAGTTACCTTTAATACTGACTTTTTCAAACTCCCCTACCAGAGATACAACCTCCCCTACCGATAACTTAAACTCCCCTACCGGTACATAGTAGAGCGAACCAAACTGTCTTATAAGGAAATAATTCGAATTTACCTCTACTACCTTATAAAAATTTAAATTGAAGAACTTATTTATATCAAACTTATAAAATAATAAGAATCAAATCAAAAATAAGCTAACAAATATTAAAAAAGGATAAGACCTTTTAATTTCTATAGTAAAAATTATTAAAATTATTAAGTAAATTGCAGAACATAAATAAATATTTTCCACTTCCCTACTTAGAGCTATACAAATAAAAGCTATGAATGTAATTGTAAAATAATTCTTATTAGTAAATCAACTTAGGAATCGCTTTACTATAGAACTCTGCATTAAATGTTCCTTTATAAATATTTTTTAACTCATTCATACAATCTTCATATGATTTTTTTTGATCATTAAATATATCAACACTTTTGATTGATACATTCTCACTTACACCTCTAACCAAAAAGAAATCTATATCAACATCAAATCTAGATGTCCTTACAACTTCAATATGTTCCTTAGGATAAAAATATATTGTATTGCTCTTATTTAAATTTGTATTTGATTCGATATCAAATAAAGTTTCTAAATATTGAAAGCCGCTAGTTTCTAATAATTCTTTAGAATTATTTGTTCCTATATCATTTTTGATTTTGACAGGAAGTAATGTTTTATTCTCTAATTGAATGTCATATTTCACTTTAAAATAAATGTAGTTTTGATCTACTTCCTCCACTTTTATTTCATCATGATTTGTTATGTTGGCTATAAAAAGTATAGTCAAACCAATTAAAAGTGAAAATAATAATATTGTAATGTACTTGATTTTTTTCATATGATACCTCAAATACATTTATCGATTAAAAAAATAAAAGTATTAACTTTTATTTTTTTAAATCATTAAGTTTTTCAACTAAAAGATTATGTTGCTTTTTATAATCTTCATATTTATTTTTTTCTTCTTCAACTTTTTCTACTGCTGCACGTTTAACAAAGTTATCATTAGATAACATCTTTTCACTTCTTTCGATTTCTTTTGAAAGTAAAGTTATTTTTTCTTGAGTCTCCATTAAAACTTTTTCTTTATCAAAGAAATCTTTATTAGGAATATCTAAAAAATAATCATTTACAGGAAGTGAAGTAAAATCATTTTCTTCTATAGAATTAATTGATAAATTACAATTAACAATTTTTTCAATAAATAATTTTATATATTCTATTTCATTATTTAACTCACTTTTAAAAGCTGATTTTGAAATATTTAGATGAGCATTTAAACTTATTGAGTTCTTAATTATTTGGTTTGCTCTAAACTCTCTTAAGCTAGTTATAATATCAAATATATGTTTAATTGAATCAGTTTTTGAATTATATTCTTTTTCTAATCATCTTTCTTTTAAAATTGATGATTCTAAATCAAATGATTGATATATCTCTTCGGTTACAAACGGCATAAATGGATGTAACATAATTAAAATGTTTTTTAAAACAAATCCAAGAGTTAATTTACTAAACTCTTTTTGTTCATTTGTAACTAAATCATTTTCTCCAATTTGTGCTTTTGCCAGTTCGATATATCATGAACAATAGTCATCTCAAATAAAATTATATAAAACTTTTCCTGCAATTGTAAATTCATATTTATCAATTGCTTCTTTAACTTGCTTTTGAGTATTGGTTAACTTATTTAAAATTCATAAGTCTACTTGATTATTTAATAAGTCAGCTTTTTCAAAAGCAGCATTAAATTCACTGTTAGTAGGAATTTTTTCAATATTCATCATAACAAATCTTGATGCATTTCAAATTTTGTTAATAAAGTTTCAAGTACTTGTCAACTTCTCTTCACTATATCTTAAGTCTTGGCCTGGTGATGAATTAGTTAGCAAGAAGTAACGTAATGAGTCAGCTCCATAGTTTTCGATCACATCCATTGGATCAACACCATTTCCAAGTGATTTAGACATTTTTCTACCTTGCTCATCACGAATAAGTCCATGAATTAAAACATCATTAAATGGTTTTGAGTTTGTAAATTCCAAACTTTGGAAAACCATTCTAGCAACTCAAAAGAATATAATGTCATAACCAGTTACCATTGTAGAAACAGGGAAGTATCTTTTCATCATCTCTGATTCACTTTCTGAAGTTCAATCCATTGTTGCAAATGGTCAAAAAGCACTTGAAAATCAAGTGTCAAGAACATCAGGGTCACGAGTTCAATTATTTTCATCACTTGGAGGGTTTATTCCCACATAAACCTCTTTAGTTTCATTGTGATATCAAGCAGGTATTTGATGACCTCATCACAATTGTCTTGAAATTGTTCAATCATGAGAGTTTTCCATTCATTTATTTAATGTATCATTAAATCTATTTGGAAAAAAGTTAATAGCATCACTTGATTCTTGTAAATCAAGAACTTGTTTTGCAAGAGGTTCCATTTTAACAAATCATTGATCTGAAATAAATGGTTCAACAATGGCATTACTTCTTTCTGAGTAACCAACTTGGTGAGTGATTTCTTCTTTTTTAATAAAAGTTCCCTCTTTTGTTAACTTTTCAATTAATTGTTTTCTTGCTTCAAATCTATCTAAACCATTAAACTCTAATGCCTTTTCATTCATAGTTGCATCATCGTTCATAACAACTATTTGTTCTAATTTATGTTTTAAACCAAGTTCAAAGTCATTGATATCATGAGCTGGAGTACACTTCATAACTCCTGTTCCAAATTCAATTTCAACATACTCATCTGCTATAACAGGTATTTCTTGTCCATTTGAGGGGTTTATAACTATTTTTCCGACAAATTTGCTATATCTATCATCATTTGGGTTAACAACCAAACAAACGTCTCCAAACATAGTCTCAGGGCGTGTTGTAGCTACTTCTAAGAACTGTGATCGATTTTCTTTTAAAGAATACTTGAAATGATACATTCCACCTTGAGTTTCTTTATATATAACCTCTATATTTGAAAGAGCTGTTTTTTGTTTTGGATCTCAATTTATTATTCTTTTTCCCTTATAAATCAAACCTTTTTTATACATATCAACAAATACATAGTTAACTATTTTATTCAATTGTTCTGAATAAGTAAATTTCTCTTTTGAGTAATCTAAACTTAAACCAAGTTTAGCTCATTGACTTCTAATAGTTGAAGCATATTCTTCTTTTCATTCTCATACCTTTTCAATAAACTTCTCTCTTCCCAAATCATATCTAGAAATACCTTGTTCTCTTAAACGTTCTTCAACTTTTGCTTGTGTAGCAATTCCAGCATGATCCATTCCAGGTATTCAAACTGTATCAAAACCATTTATTTTTTTAAATCTAATAAGTAAATCTTGTAGGGATCCATCTCAAGCATGTCCTAAGTGAAGTTTACCAGTAACATTTGGAGGCGGAATAACTATTGAGTAGGCTGGTTTTTTAGAATCCAACTCAGCTTTAAATAATTCTTGTTTTATTCACATCTCATACTTATTTTTTTCAACATCTAAATGACTATATTTTTTTTCCAACTCTTTCATTTCAATTTCTCCTTTTAATAAAAAAATCCTATTTTTTAATTACTAAATTAAAAAATAGGAACGAATTGTTTGTCAATACGCGGTACCATCCTAATTGGCCATTTAAAGCCCACTCAATTTATAAAATTTTAAATACTTATACAACATTCAAAAGTGATAATTTCTAGTTCACACCACCCACTAGATCTCTGATAATTAACAACAATTTACTCCTTATAAGTTTATTTACTTTTTTATTATAGCAAAGCAAAGCAAAAAAATAGCACAAAAGTGCTATTTAATCTTTAAAGTTCCGACTCAATAAAGATTTATTATTATTATTATTATTATTATTTTACTAATTCATACTATTTTAGATATCTACACTTGTTTTAACTAAGTAAAAATTATTGAACTAGGTTAAAGTGTGGTGGTGTAGTTGATTTTTTAACTTGTTTTCAAAAATCAGAAAATCTGAATGCAAGAATTGCATATAAGTTATTAGATCTTTCGTTTTGATAAGAAATTTCTTTTAATTCATTTTCAATAACCATTTCTTCAAATAAAACTTTTTCTAATTTAGCTTCTTTATTTTTTAGAGCTTTTGATATTTTATTAAAGTTTCTATTAATTCTTTTATAATATTTATTCATTGAAATTTTGAAGATCAAATAAATAAACAACATTATTACTGATGAAAAAATAGCAGTTGTCAATAATAGTGATGTAAAAAAGGCGATTTCCTTATTATTGTTTAAAACAACTTCAAAAGCACTTCTATTAGTTAATTCATCATATATTCTCATAAAATCTATTCTTAAATCTATATCAAACTTAGATATTTCAACAATAACAAATATTAAAAATGGTGTCATAGATAATGTAGATTTTATAAATGCATAGATATTAGCTTTCCTCAACATTCATTTTAATGAGTTTACATTTTCTTCACTAACATCCAATTTAGTAATGTATTCTTTATATCCCTTAACATATTTAATAACAATGGCTAACATGGCAACAATACCAATTAACATTTTTATTAAAATTAAATATTCTGATTTGTATAATGTATTTCTAATATAATCCACTGAAGGCAAAATGAAAAAAACTGCAAATAACATTAAAATTGCACCATAAATTATGAAGTTAGTATAATCAATTCTTCTTGCCTTTAATCTCATAACTTTTTTCCTTATTAATTAATATTATAAGACTTTAAATTTATATTGCAAATCACAATTTAAAAAAGGACCTTTAAAAGGTCTTTTTTTAAATATTAAAGAAGTCCAAAAATATGTGATCATATATTCTTTCAAGTCAGAATAGATTTTTTACTTTTCTTTTTGAAAATTCTAAAGATGAGCTAGATTCTAATAGATCATAATAGTTTGCCCATATTTTTTTATAATCTTCTAATATGTTTTCATTTAATTTTTGAAGTTTTTCAACCTCTTTTTGATTTAAATCCTTTTTATTAGTAAAAACAAAAATTCCATTTTTTGAAGTTAAATCATTTTTACTGAAAACCGCATTTAAACAATGTTCTGAAAATTTTGCTTCCTCAAATAAAGATTCATTTGAAAAATATTGATTTTTAATTACATTTAAATAATTAGAATCAACACCATCATTTTTTTCTGTTAGTTTTTGAAATGAATTCAAGAATGAAGGAACCAAAAGAACGTTAAGCATAGACATTGAAATTGCTTCCAATATTTTGTGTTCCTCTAAGAAACCCTTTAATTCATAATTAATAAATATAACAGTTATAAAGTTTGCTCCAATAATATAAATTCAAAACCAAATGGGTGTGAACTCCATTGCTCTTTTCGCTTTAAATTTATGACTTTCTAATTTAACATCATATTCAAAAACATCTATACACCTGAAAAATTTGTTTTTTGCAAATCAGTTAGTGTAAGTAAATTTTAATAATAAGAATAAACATATTGAAATAATTGAATATGAAATTCATTCAACATCTTTAATGAATAGGTTCAAAACAAATAAAATAAAAGATATACCAAATAAAATTTGCTCAAATAAGAATCAAAACAACATTATATAATTGGTTTTAAAAAATTTACCAATTATTTTGTTATGCTTCTTTAGTAAATCAATACTATTTTGCTTTTGTTTTTGTTTGCTCATTGTTTGCTCAATTATTTCTAATATTACTTGTTTTTGAACCTATATATAAATAAAGACTTCCTAAACCAATGATAATTCCAACAATAATAATAATTGCCATAAACATTCAGAATAATCCATTATTCAATAATGTTTCTCCCATTTTATCAGACAATGCTTGTTTGTTATGTATTTCTAAAAAGAAATATGGGTAAGCTTGGTGTTTACGCGCTAAAACAGAATCACCACCATACGCCCTATAAATCATTTCACCTTTTAATAAAGATCCAATTAGGTATATAACCGGATAAATTGCCAGGAATAAAAAATCTCTTGAAATAAATTTCTTAAAGTTAAATTCTAATTCTTGTTTCATAAATAATAAGAAATAAACAACTGCAGCAATTGGCCCAAATGTATGTACTACCATTTGTTCAACTCATCAAAGAGCTCCAAATTCTTTACCTGTTGCTAATACTTGAGGTAATAACATACCATTAAATATCAAAGCAGTTACAGTAATGTAAGTTACAACACTTAATGAAAAAGCCTTTTGTAATAATTTGATTTGACCTTCTTTGTTATGATTTAAGAATCCAACAAACATTCAAACAGCTATTAATATATTTGATTGAATTGTAAAGAAACTAAAGAAGTTAATTACATAACCAAAGTAGTCATATCCCAAAATTTCTACTTTACCATCTTCTCCTATTGTATTTCCATAAATTGTTCAAATACTTGGTGAAGTTGTTCCATCAGAGTTTTTAATATCTTCAGAAATATTGACCATACCTTTTATCAACATTTCTAAAAGAAAAATAGTTATCAATAAAGAAAGAGTTAATTTATATCATAATCTTCAATCTTTAAGGTTTTGCTTTGTTATAAACATTATTTTCTCCTCTTTTTCTATATAAAAAAATTATAGACTAAAATATTCTATAATTTATTATTTTTTAATTGCTTCTTTTTCTGTAAGATCAGATAATTTCTCTATTTTATTTGAAATTATAAAATAGAATAGACCTCAGTCTAAGGCACTTTTCTTTCTTACTTTAGGTATTTCTTTTCATTCTTTATTAGAGTTTAGAAATGTAAATCCACCAGCTAGAGAAAATAAAGTGAAAATTGTAATAATTAAAGTTAAAACAGCAAGTCCCAATCATAAAAATGATATTTTATCTTCTAATCTATCAATCATTAATAGCGAAACAAAAACACCACTTAAAACTAATGAGATAAGGAATAAAACCATTGAGCAAACAGCAATTTTAAAAACACTTTGCTTAATTTTTTGAATTTTATTGTCCATATTTTTTCCTCATTTTCTAGTTAAATTTATTATAGACTATTTTAAAGCACTTGTCATTTTTTATACAACCTCAGGTTGTATAAAAAATGTGGGGTATTATTATTGATTGTTGAATTAAATAAAATATTAAGTTACTTGATTAAATTAATTATAATACTGGATTTCATTATTTACAATAAGAAAATAATGAAATTTTTAAGTTTTCTCAATAATCATATCATTATCTATAAAACCTAAATTATATTGATCTTTTTTATCAAGCTAAATGAAGATATTTATTTACTAAATAAAATAATTAAAAAAAACAAGAAACTAGTCAGTTTTGACTTATTTCTTGTAGAATAATTATTTTATATACTTTTTATAATTAGTAAGTTTTATACTATAATTACCTTATTTAATTATTAAGGTTTGGTCGATTTCAAGGTAATATACTTTCTTTCCATCCTGCTTTTGGATCATTTGAAACAAAAATTGTAACTCCATGATCACTATTTTCTCTTGCAGGTCGATAAGTATCAACAAGATCATGTAGACCTCCAGAAAAATGATTTGCAATAGTATCCATTAGAGTGTTAATTAAATAGTCTTTGTATTGTGACTTTCATAAATCAAATGTTCCAAATATTGAATTAAAAACTGAAAGTAAAACTTGTTTATCATTCTCAGCTATAAATGTATCATAATGTGCTCACATTACATTTAGTAATTGGTGATTTATATTTAATGCAAATCAAAAATCAGATGGAGATTTAAATGCAAAACCAAGTTTTGAAAGTCTTCTATTATCTTCTTCAGGTGGTAATTGTCTTTTTGCTTTCTCAAAGTCTTGCAGAACTTCTCTCTCTGTTTTTATATTAAATAAATTAAAATGATCTCCATAACTAATATCAAAACCAGTGTTTGAATTTTTTTGAAGAGCTGTTGCTTTAACTTTAAAATAAATTTGCATTCTAATTGATCCATTTTGAACTATAGCATGATAACTAACATTCATTTCTAATTTATTGGCTTTATGATTAACTTTGAAATTATCTGATTGTAAAATAAATGAATGGGTTTCTGAAAGATAATTTGTAGAAAAAACTTTGTTTGTTCATTCCACTGATAAAGACTGAGCATATCTTTCTTTTGTTGGAAGTGTGAAATAATAATACATTTCTGCTTCAGGTAAACTAAAATAATCAAAATCACTTTTTATTGTATCAATATCTCCATATCTATCGTATTTTGGCATGCCAATAGTTGAACGTCAACCATCATCATCTATTTTCTTTTGATTATTTCAATTCATAGCTTCACTTCAAGGTTGACAATAAGCTGGTATACCAGGTAAATTTTCTGGCAAGTTTCTTCATGAATCAAATATACCATACTGTATTTCCATTCCAGTATATTTTTCATTAACTGTTATAAAAAAACCACTTATACTTTTGTTTTCATATTTTAGAGACTCAGTCATAAATGTTTTTGTAATTAACTCCTTAACATGCTCATCATCTTCTTCTGCGAAACCAGGTATTGTATAATCTAAAAATTTTTGAACTCTATTAAAATTATATCTTCCCGTATCTTCTCTTGTAGCTCAATCATAGTGAGCATTAACAAGCCATTGATCCACATACATAGTTTTTTTAGGTCATCCAATTTCATTTACACCACTGTCGTAACTATTAAGAAGCTCATCTCCACATGATCTTGCTTCTTTTAATAATTTATTATTGATACTAGAATTATTAGTATTATTATCTGAGATGCTGCTTGCAATAGATAAAGGCACGGTGGCTCCTATTATTGCTATCCCAAATAGATTTAAAATACTTTTCATATCTTTCCTTTCTTTCAACTACCCACCCTACCAACCTTAATTGATATATTCCTATATTTTTAATTATAAAATCAAAAATATATAAATAATTTTTAAAAAATATAATTATATATTTTTATTTAAGAAAAAAAGAAAAGTATTTATAAACTTTTCTTTTTTAAAAAAATATTAAATTAATTTATTTAAAAATTAATCACAACAAATATATGTTTTTACATAAACAAAGTTAACTTGGAAAGATCCAGTTACACCTCTACTTTTACCCTCTTCTGTTGCATAAAAAACTGTTGATAATGCAATTCTTGTACCAGGCTCCATAAAAATTAAATCTCTTTGTGTAAAAGGTGTTCCATCAGAAATTTTTGTTGGTAATTTTGGTGCTCCTAAAGTTTCTGGGTGAACAAATGTTGGATACTCTTTATAATCACCAATTCCTTTTCAAATACTTCATCATAATTGTCAAATAATTTCTTCAACTGTTCAAACTAGATAAACTAATTCATTTGTAAATCTATTTTCAAAAATTGCTAAATCTAATGATTGATGTGTAATTGTGTAAATATAGTACATTTCTCCATAGATACCTTTTTCAATACCTGATTCAGTTGGAGCTATTCTAACATTAACATATGTTTTTCCAGCGCCATATTGCCCCATTACATCATCATCATTTAATTCCCTATTTTCATTTATGTTAAAAGCTGATAAAACTTCAACATCATCAATACCTACATCAATACCAGATGCTTTCTTAATCATGCTTGCAGCATTTCCTCTTGCTGAAATATAAAAATTATATAAAACATCTTGATAATAGTTATAAGTACGCTCTATTTTAGTTGCATTTAAAGCACTTATATCATACTCTTGATTAACTCTGTTGTTTACATTTATTATAGTTTGACTTAATGGCAAAATTGCTGATGAAGTCAAAGATAACGATCCAATTAAACTTAATAATTTTAGCATAGTATTAAGTTTTCCTTTCTTTCAACTACCCACCCTACCAACCTTAATTGATAAATATATTTATATATTTAATTATAAGTTTAAAAATGTGTAAAATATTTTTTGAAAAAATAAAAAATAAACCCCCTTACACTGAGTTATCTCATAAGAGGATTTATAATAATTAATATATTATTTCAAGTTTATTGTTTCTTTACTAAATCAATTTCAGAAATCATTAACTTAGTTTTATTTATGTTGTATTTTAATTTTATATTAAAAATATGTACAGTATTTCCATCACTTACAGTGTATTCAAAATCATTTATTGAATTTTTCTTTGTAGAAACACTTATGTTTTTAAATAAATTATTTGCTTCTTGAGTTAAAGCATTAATTTCTTCATTATCTTTATCTGCTCATTGTTTGAAAACAGAATTACTTTGTTCAACTATTTCTTTTGATTGTTCTAAGAATTTAAAGAATTGTTCTAAAACAGACCCTTCTTTCAATGACCCATCTTCGTTATAACCTAAAACTTCAAACATTTTAGAAGGGTTTTCTAATGCTCTTTTTACTGTATCATCTTTTCTTAATCGTTTAATTAATTCACCAATTTCATTAAATTCAATTTTTGACTTATTAGTTTTAGTAAAAGAATTAGAGAAGTCATTTATTAATTCTTGTACGCTTTTGTTGGTAATGTATTCATCTCCTCTTGGTTTTGGTTGATTGAATCTACTTTCTCCATCACTTGATTTTATTGTGAAATTTGATTCTTTTGAACTGATTTTATTCATAGGAGTTTTTAATATATTCATTATTGAGAAACCAAGTTTATCATTATTGTTGTTTCATAAATAACCCATTCAATCATTTTTGAATTTTTCTGTATCTTTATTATTTTTGATTGCATCTATAAATGGTTTTATTGTATCTGGCAGCATTGATGTAAATCCGAATAGTAAACTATTTACTAAACCAATCATTTTGCCACCATTTTCATTGCCAAGACCAGAATTCACATAACTTCTTACTAGTGAATTAACATATATTTTACCTAATACAAATGTTGCATCAATATAGTCTTGTCCCATTTGTTTTCTAAGTAATTTTTGAACTACATCCATTAATCCGTCATTTACTTTTTCTGTGAAATCTTGTCTTCTTACAAAATTTGTTGAATTTGTAGCTAATAATATACCAACAAAGTTTTTAAATGAAACACCTGTTGTATCATTATTTACCATGAATTCTAGTTTTCTAAATGTTTCTTTAACATCAATTGAGTTAGAACTAAAATTTGCAGTTCTCTTTTCTTCAATTTTAGCTAAAGTAAGTAAACCTGATGTCATATCATCATAGCTAAATTGATCAATATAAGCTAACAACGTTCTTACAAATCTAATAACTTCAGCAATTGAATCTATATTTTCTTCTAAATTTACATTTAATTCAGCTTCTTTATCCATTAATTTTTTAATATTGTCTGCTAAAGTTGTAGTTGCTTCATCATAGTTATCTTCAATCTGTCCTTTATTTTCTGATTCTAATCATCAATCAGAACTTCTGTTATTAATCATTTTATCCACAGCATTTGAAAGACCAATCATACTTGATTTTAAAGCTGTTTGGTAATCCATATCTTTATAAACATCAGTGCTGAAAGCATTTTCAAGTAATTGTAATTTATCTTCAGATAAAACTTTACCTAATGTTTCTAGTATTTCTGGAGAAATAATTTGTTCAATCATTTCTGGGTTACTTACAACAAGACCCAACAATCCTTGTAGAGAACTTGGATCAGATAACATTTCAAGAATTGTTGGCACAGTTTCTTTAAGTGTTTTTACAATACCTTCGTTTGGAGCGCTAGGATCTATTACATAATCTTGATAAACATTATCAGATAACTTAACATCTCCTGATAATATTCCACTCACATTGAAATATTTTTTAGCAATATCACTGTACTTGTCCTTTTCAAAAGCACCTTCTGAGGAGTGAAAATCATTTAGACCTAAATCTTTTAGAGTCTTATTCTTAACTTGGCTTTCAAACATAAATTTAGAACTAAAGTGAGTTTCTTTGTCTGAAAGTGTATTCTGATTAATATAAAGTGTTTTTGCAAATTGAGACATTAACTTAGAAATAGTGTCTTGTCTTTCGGCAGATTCAAAGTTATTTTCCTTTGAAGGCTCTTGCGTATCTTTATCTGTATTTTTTTTACCGCCACAAGCAGCAACACTACCAACAGTAGAAACCGACATTGTAACTGCTCCTAATAAACTTAATAATTTTTTCATTTTAATACCATCCTTTTTTAATTGAATTACATAATTATTCGTTTAAATTTAAAATATAAATTTAGTTAATACGAATAATAAATTAACCTAACTCATCTTTTTAGATAGTTAAGCTTATTAAGAATATATTCCTTTAAATATTTTTATCAATTAAATTGAAGATCTTGAAAGACTTGACTTTTTACTTTTAATTTATAACGAGTATAAAAATATTTTTAAAAATATTTTTATACCTAATATTTATTGACTATTTTAGAGTTATAAAAACTACTGAAAATTTAAAAAAAAAAAAAAAAAGTATTTATTCAATAATTAGGGAGCTTTTAAAAAAATAGAAGCCCTTTATTTATGGCATTAAATAAACTTTGTGCTTTATAATATAAAAATCATTTTAAATAAAAAAATAATTTTTATAT
Source organism: Spiroplasma monobiae MQ-1 (assembly GCF_002865545.1). Taxonomy (NCBI): domain Bacteria; kingdom Bacillati; phylum Mycoplasmatota; class Mollicutes; order Entomoplasmatales; family Spiroplasmataceae; genus Spiroplasma; species Spiroplasma monobiae. Next base: position 499,692 of record NZ_CP025543.1, read on the forward strand.
TATAAAGCAAAGTTTTTTTATTTATTGATTAATTTTTTTAAAAAATAATTTTTAAAAAAATTAAAATAAAAATGTAAAAACTTTCTTTATGATATCTTACAAAGAAAGTTTTTTATATATTGCATTTTTAATTATATTATTATTTAACCAAGCTAATTTCTGAAACTAATAACTTAGTTTTATTTTTATTATATTTTAATTTTATATTAAATATTTTTTTTATATTCCCGTCAGTTATATTATATTCAAAGTCATTTATTGAATTTCTTTTAATTGAAACTTTAATAGATTTAAACAATTCCTCAGCTTCAATTTCCAAATCACTAATTCTTTTATTTTCTTCGTCTATTCATATAGATAATAATTCACCAGTCTTTTCATTTAATTCTTTAGTTTCATTTAAAAATTTAAAGAATTGTTCTAAAACCGAACCATCTTTTAGTGATCCATCTTCGTTGTATCCGAAAATAAATAACATTTCTGATGGATTATTTAAAGCTTTTTGTAGAGTGTCATCCCTTTTTAATCTTGCAATTAATTCAGCTATTTCATCAAAATTTACTTTTGAACTACTTATTGTTGAAAAAGATGATGAAAACTCATCCACAATTTCTTTAATTGTTTTTTTGGTTAAGAATTCTGCCCCTCTAGATTTTGGTTGGTTAAATCGATTACCATCGTTATACTTTTTGAAAGAAAATTTAGATGATTCTAAACTAATATCCTTGATTGGTTTTGTTAATAAGTTACGTAATGAAAAACCAAGTTTTTCATTACTATTATTTCATAAATAACCCATTCAATCATTTTTAAATTTTTCTGTATCTTTATTATTTTTGATTGCATCTATAAATGGTTTTATTGTATCTGGCAGCATTGATGTAAATCCGAATAGTAAACTATTTACTAAACCAATCATTTTGCCACCATTTTCATTGCCAAGACCAGAATTTAAGAAACTTCTTATTACTGTATTAAAGTATAATTTTCCTAAAATTGAAGCATCTATATAGTCTGCTCCCATTGCTTTTCTCGCTATTTTTTGAACTACATCAACAAGTCCACCGTTAACATTTTCATTAAAGTCGATATCTTTAACGAAATTTGTTGAATTTGTTGAAAATAATGCTCCAACAAAATTTTTAAGAACCACACCTGTTGTATCATTATTTACCATGAATTCTAGTTTTCTAAATGTTTCTTTAACATCGATTGAGTTAGAACTAAAATTTAAAGTTCTTTTTTCTTCAATTTTAGCTAAAGTAAGTAGTTCAGAAGTCATTTCTTCATAACTAAATTGATCTAAGTAAGCTAATAATGTTCTTGCAAACCTTATAACTTCAGCAATAGCATCAATATCTTCAATTAAATCTAGTTTTAATTCAGCTTCTTTATCCATTAATTTTTTAATGTTATCTGCCAAACTTTTTGTTGCTTCATCATAATTTTCATCAATCATTGACTTACTATCTGAGTCTAATCATCATTTAGAATCAGTTCTATTAACAAATTTATCCAATGCATTTGAAAGACCGATCACACTTGAATCTAAAGCAGTTTGATAATCCATCTCTTTATAAACATCAGAAGAAAAAGCATTCTCAAGTAATTGTAATTTTTCTGTTGTTAATACTTTACCTAAAGTTTGTATTATTTCTGGAGAAATAATTTGTTCAATCATTCCAGGGTTGCTAGCAACAATGCCCAATAATCCTTGTAATGAACTTGGGTCTGAAAACATTCCAAGAATAGTTGGTAGAGTCGTTTTAATAGTTTCCACTATACCCTCTTCTTTTACGGACGGATCAAGTACAGAATCTTGATAAATTTCATCAGATATTTTTAAATCACTTGAAAGTATTTGATTTACATCAAAATATTTTTTAGCAACATCTCGAAATTTATAATTATCTTCGACTTCTTCAGAAATATCAAAATCAGTTAGTCCTAAATTTTTTAAGTATTCTCCATTTACTTTATTTTCCATCATATACTTAGAACTGAAGTGTGTTTCTTTATCTGATAATTCTGTTTGATTTATATAAAGAGTTTTTGCATACTGAGACATCAACTTAGAAATAGTGTCTTGTCTTTCCACAGACTCAAAATCAATTTCTTTTGATGGTTGTGTTGGGTCGTTTGTAGGTTTATTGCCACAAGCTGCAACACTACCCAAAGTAGAAGCAGAAATTGTTACTGCCCCCAATAAACTTAATAATTTTTTCATTTTTTCATCATCCTTTTAGTAATTTAATTACTTATTTATTCATTTATCTTCAATATCTTTAAAGATGAATTTCATCGCTAATTCATGTCCAACTTTGGTTGGGTGAACAAAATCTAGAAAAAAGTAATTATCTTCTTTTCCTTCATTACCCTTTTTTATAATTGCTTTGACTTCCAAATTTTTTGGATCAATACCAGATGATAAATCTGGCATAGATGAATCACAAAGTTCATCTATTACATTATTGTTTGAATTTTCTTTTTTAAATTCATTTAAAATTTCTTTAAATCTACCGTATAGATCGAAATGTAATATTGAATCACCATAAACTTTATTTGCCTTGTTTATGATTTTAGTTATTTCACAATCAAAATCATTACCTAGCATTTTGATTATGTCCTTGTCTGATTTTGACTTATTTTTGTATTTTGGTATCAAAGTCATATCGGGAGGTGTTAAAAATACTATTTTTTTAGCTCCATTGTTTAATAGTGTATACAATGAGTTTTTAATATTTTTTAATGCATCTTGCATTATGTCAAATCTTTTGTTAACATCTTTAACATTATCAATGATAGCAAACATATCATTACCCCCAATTTCAACAACAAATAAATCATTTTCATGAATTATTTGTTGTTGCACAAGGGCCTGAGATTGCTTATAGATACCTGTATTACCCATCAACAATGCACCAAGCCCGCCTTGATCATAGGCTGTAGCTCCTCCAATTGAATAATTTTTACCTCAAACTTTTTTATTTTCCCTATCTATATCCTCTGCATGAACTAAATTTGATGAACTAAATTCTTTATCTGTAAAATTTAATTTTCTATTAATTAATGTTACAGTTGTTGGTCCATTGCTAAATCCACCATTATACATTCCAGATAATTTAACATCAACTTTTAATTCATCTTTTGCTATCATTACAAGTCCACCTTGATCACTTAGTGAATCACCAAGAGTAAAAAAATTTGAAAAACCCATATGTTTACTTTTATCGTCACTTGTATCTTTTGCATTTCTTGTATCAAAATTTTTTCCAATGTTTTTATCAAAGTTAAAATTAATTTCATCAGGATTTGGAGTACACGACAAAACAGCAAGTGATGAAGTTGTTATAAAACTTAAAGACGCAACTATTGCTAAAATATTTTTCATTATTTATATCCACCTTTTTTATAATTAATAATTCAAAAAGTTAATAGCGTCGAGTAAATAGGAAGAATTATAACTAAAAATGTAAATAGCATAATTACTCCTGTCCTATAAACATTTAATGTATCAGTTAAAAATGGGGATGACAATTCATCATATGTTACTTTTATTTTATTCATATTAGTTTCATTTAAATTTTTATTTTTAAATATACTGTGACCCATAATATTAAAGCCAAATTTTATATTTTCAATTTGTCTATTTAAAAATCAAACTTTATTGTTTATTATCATTGTCCCTAGAGATTCCTTTACTTTTAACCCAGATAATCCAGGACCTTCATATTGCATAAATGAGTCATAAACATCTTGTTTAATTATTGTTTGATCTCTTCAAACTTGTTTGTAAAATGATTTAGAAAATGCCTCTGCCAATCCGCCACTCCTAAACATTCATTCTAATCCAGAATGAACATATGAATAACTTAGAAATTTTGTTGCAACTGCTTTATCAAATTTGATTAAATCAATTCCTAAATCATATAGATCAACATCTCTTTTATTTTTAATATCATCTGCTCATCTATTTTCAAATCACTCTACTGAAAAATTTGTATATTCTTCTCTTTTTACTACTATATTTTTGTCTTCATATGTATTAAGTGTTGAAATTGCATCACTTACATAAGCGCTTTTAACCGCTGAATTCATAGCATTTTCATAAACAGCAGAATCTTGACCATCAATAACATACATACCTTTAGGCATTATTATTTTTATTTGTCTTTCTATACTTTTTATAAATTTTTGGGATTCCATTCCTATTCCAGGAATCACCATTAAAAAACTTAACAAAAATAAAAACGAAGCTATACAAGAAGAAATAATAATTTTCAATTTTAATTTTCTTTCTAAAAAATTCTTAAATTTTTCCTTCATCTTTTTTTCCTTTACTACTTTATTACAGTTTATGAAGTCACATCATGAAAAATTAGTGACTTGATTAAGTTTAATTAAATACATAATTAATTTCACCCAACCTTTTCTTCAGAAGGTTAAGCTTATTAAGAATATATTCCTTTAAATATTTTTATCAATTAAATTGAAGATCTTGAAAGACTTGACTTTTTTCTTTTAATTTATAACGAGTATAAAAATATTTTTAAAAATATTTTTATACTCCATTTTTATTAACTAATTTTAAGTTCAAAAAATTAATCAAAATTCAAAAAAAAAAAAAAAATGTATAAATTCAATAATTTGGATTTAGTTTAAGATAAAAGTTATTTATTTATGGTGTTAAATAAGCTTTGTGCTTTATAATATAAAAATTATTTTAAATAAAAAAATGTTTTTACAATTATGCAACTATTAAAAAAATATTTTTTGCTAAATAGATTTCTATTTAACACCAATTAAAAATGATAATATTATCTTGTAATTAACAATTAATTTTAATAGAAAAGAAAAAGAAATATGAAAATTGCAGTTTTAACAGACTCATCATACAAGTTAGAGTCAAATATTAGCAACGTTTTTATCGTTCCTCTATCAATTAATATATCAGCAGAAAAATCAATAAAAGATGATAAATCTTTAAGTGATGAGGAGTTTTTAAAAATAATAAATAAAAACATCAAGACAAGTCAAACAGCATTTGGGCAATTAGAAGAAACTATTGAAAATATCTTGAAAGCTTATGATCAAGTTATAATTTGTGGAATAGCCAAAGTTCTTTCTGGTCAATACAATAGTTATTTGTTGATGCAAAGAGAAGAAAAATTTAAAAACAAAATATTTGTTATTGATAGTGATGGAGTAAGTATAATTTTAGAAAAACAAATTAAAGACATAATTACTTTAATCGACCAAGGAAAGACTTGTTTAGAAATAAAAAAATTCATTGAAGAAGATAAAAAAAATTATGAATGTTTTATAATTCCAAAAAAATGAACAACAATGGTGGCAAGTGGACGAATTAGCAAGTTTAAAGGTTTTATAGCTTCTACCTTAAAAGTGGCCGTTGTTTTAAAAGTAGCTGATGAAAAAATAGTTTTAGATAGCAAACAAAGAAGTTTCTTTATAGGTATAAAGTATATATTAACAGAACTTAAATCGAAAGTTCCTAATCTAAAAACAATTGATGTTGCTTGCGGTTTATTTGATCAAAATACAATTGATAAAGTTAAATCTTTAATTTCTGAAAGTGGTTTAAAAATTAATTTATGATCAAACCTAACTAGAACAATAATGATTAACACAGGAGAAGAAACATTTGCTTTTTGTGCATGAAAATAAAAAATTGAAGTTTAACTTCAATTTTTTATTTATCTTTTTTTTTGCATTTTTTTAACTTTGTTAGTATATCCCTTTTTACCAATAAAAGGAAAAACAATACTTGTTTTTTTAACATAGTTTTGATAATCATCGTTATCTTTAAATTTTTTATAAGCATTTCTTTCAAGGATTGGTACTCCTGATAAAAATAATAATAAACAAATTATGTAAACTGGAGATAAAAATCATAGTAGTTGTAAATAAATTTTACTATCACTATTATTTTTCATAATAAAGTTTGTCAAAAAAGCTGAGGTTAGGAATAATCAAAAAACCATTTCACCAAAATAATTCGGATGACGTGATATTTTTCATAAACCAGTATCAATAAATTCTTTTTTCTTTTCTTTAGTATTGTAAAATTTATTTTTTTGCTCATCTCCTATTGTTTCGAAAATAAGTCCAAGCAAAGCAATTAAAATAAATGCATAACTAATATAATTTGTATCATCAAAATACTCTTTTGGAATTGTCAATGCAAAACTTGCAGGCATAACAATTAAGAAAACCGATGTTCCTTGAAGTAATCAAAAACCTAAAAATTTAATAAATGAGTTTCTAATATTGTCAAATCTTTTGTCATGTTTTATTTTTATAATTCTTTTAAATAAATATCCACCCAATCTTATAGATCAAAGAAATACAAGTGAATAAATTAATATTTGTATAATTGAAAACTGTTGCTTTCAAGCTAATATAATTGTTGTTGATAAAAGAAATGTTAAAGCATAGGTTATGTCAGTAAAAACATCTGATTTAAATATGAATGCTATAACAAAGAAAAATAAATTTAATACAATACACAATGCAAATAAGTACGCTATAAAAATATAATCAATGTTCATAATATTCTCCTTTTCATAAAAGTATTATATATTTTTTTATTTAAATTAACCATCAAAATGAAATCTAATAAAAAAAGTAAATCTTATTGATTTACTTTTTTCTTTGATTTTCTTTTTTGTTTTTCTTTTATAATATCTAATTCAACTAATTCTTGAGCAAGAATTCTATTTCTTCTTCAAGGATCGGGTTTGTAGTGATAAGTTGCATAAACAACTCCATCTAAGATTAGCATAAATATTACAGGAAACAGCGCAATAGCAAATGCACCAGGAATTAAATATCAATTTGTTGAATTATATTTAGTTACTTCAGTTAAGTTTAAAATTTTATCATTAAATCCTGGAATGAATATTGCTATTAAGTTTAAACATATTGCCAACATGCTTGCAAGTCATAATGGTTTATTAACAATTAAGTCTAACTTTTTATCAGCTTTTCAATTTGAAAGTTTTATTGTGTTTGCATAGAAACAAGGAGCACAAGTAATAGCAACAAACATTGTAGTTCTTCCATAATCTCCAATTTCAATTTTATCTTCAACATGAATAGATGAATCTCTTAAAGCTTGATGTCATGTACCATTGTATTCTTGATTTCTAAGTATTACTCTTAACTCTTCTTGAGTCATAAACATCATTCCAAAGTAGTAAGCTCCAATTGAAGCAATTGTTGTGAATAATATTATTTTAAATAAGGTAAAGCCTAGACCTTTAAATAATGAATTTTTACCTTTTATAGGTTTTATTTTCATTAAACTTGGGTCATTAGCGCCCATACCCATTGCAAGAGCTATAATAGATTCAACAATTAGGTTCATTCATAATATATTTGTGGCTTCCAATGGAGAAACCGAATTTATTACAGAAAGTATAAATATTGAAAGTACATTCGCTAAGTTAACACCAATTACAAAAGCAATAGCTCTTTTAATTTTTTGATAAACATTTCTACCTTCATTCACACCTTTAATGATAGTTTCAAAGTTATCATCTGTCAAAATAATATCACTAGCTTGTTTTGCGACATCAGTTCCAGTAATACCCATAGCAACCCCGATATCAGCTTTACTTAAACTTGGAGCATCATTTACACCATCACCTGTCATTGATGTAATATTCCCTTTTTGTTTTAAAGCATCAACAATTCTAACTTTATGTTCTGGATTTACTCTGGCAAATACTTTGATTTGCTCTATAACTCTTAACAGTTGTTTATCATCTAATTGATTTAGTGTATCACTGCTCATTACTTCATATTCAGAATGAGCTAAATCTAATTCTTTTGCAATTGCAAGAGCAGTTACGGCATGATCTCCTGTAATCATAACAACTTCAATTCCTGCATCATGAGCTAATTGAACTGCATTAACTGCAGTTTCTCTAACAGGGTCAATCATACCAACTGCTCCCAAAAAGACTAAGTCATGTTCTAAATCATCTTTATCTTCGAGTTTGTCATAATTTAAGTGATAAGCAAATGCAAGGACCCTTAAAGCATCTTTTGAAAGGTTATTAGACATTTCAAGCAATACTTTCTTGTCTTCGTCTGTAATGTCTCTCAAGACATTATCAATCATTATTTTGCTACATCTTTGTAATAGTTGATCAATGGCTCCTTTTGTAAATGCAGTATTGACTCCATTTACATTATTAACAGTTGTCATCATTTTTCTTTCACTGTCAAAAGGCATTTCATCAATTCTTGTTCAAACATCTCTTGAATCTTGTTCATCATATCCAATTATTTCAGCATAATCTACAAGAGCAAGTTCTGTTGGATCTCCAATTCTTTCATTACCCTCTGTAACTGAATCGTTACATAAAACTAATGCCTTTAAGAATAAATCCATATGATTGTCATTTTTTTCTTTTGCGTATTCTTTTGATTCTAGAATTTTATTGTCCATAATCATTTTCTTAACTGTCATTTTATTTTGTGTTAAAGTTCCAGTTTTGTCAGTACAAATAAAGTTAACATTACCTAAAGTTTCAACTGCTTGTAATTTTTTAATAATAACATTTTGTTTAACCATCTTTTTAGTACTTATACTTAAAGTAATTGAAACAACAGCTGCTAAACATTCAGGAATAACACCAATAGCTAAGGTAATTGCAACCATTAAGTAATTTGCTCATGCATCTTTTGATCCACTAAAGAATAATGTTGTAAAAATTAAAATTGCAAGAACAAAACTCAAACCACTCACCCAGTAAGTAAATGAGTTTAGTTTTCTTTCTAATGGCGTTGACTCTTCTTCGTTCTCATTAATTGATTTTGCAATTTTACCGATTTCAGTATTTTCACCAGTTTTAATAACAACCCCAATTGCTCTTCCTGATGTAATGAAAGTAGACATAAAAGCAATATTTTTCATTTCAGCTAAAATCGTAGTTGTTTCTTTCATTGGTAAATGAGTTTTTTCAACAGGCAATGATTCACCAGTCAAGTTAGCTTCATCTATTGTTAAATCATTTGATTCAACAATTCTAAGCTCAGCTGGAATGTATTTTCCAGCTTCAAGAACAACAATATCTCCTGGAACCAATTCACTTGCATCTATTTCTTGTTGCATATCATTTCTAATAACAACAGCTTTTGGTTTTGAAAGAGATTTTAAAGCATCCATAGATTTTCTTGCCTTAATTGTTTGAACCGTTTCTAAAACAGCATCAATTAAAACAATAGATAAAATAACTGCTGCATCTATAAATTCTGATGCTTCAACATGTCCACCATTTGATATTATTGGAGCAACTATTGAAATAACTGCTGCACCCATTAATACAAGTAAAATTGGCTCTATTAATGTTTTTAGAAAGATTAAATATCAAGGCGTCATTTTTCCTTGAGGTAGTTCATTTAATCCATATTGTGTTTTTTTTAATTCTACTTGTTCAGTAGTTAATCCTTGTTTGATATTAGTCTCTAATTGTTTTTCGAGTTCTGGTTCAGAACTTAACAGATTTTCGTCCATATATACTTCCACTTCTTTTTTATTAATAAAATTATAACAAAAATATATTTTTTTTGTTTAATAGTTTTAAAACATAATTTTTTTTAATCACCTATTTAATTAAGGTATAGGTTTAAAAAAACACCTGTTAGGTGTTTTTTTAAACCTCTCTTGTTTCACACACTTTTTTAAATCATTCATAAGATTTTTTAATTGTTCTGTCTTTTGTGCCATTACCGTAGTTATCTTGATCTACATAGATAAAACCATATCTTTTTGTCATTTCACTTGTACCGTGAGATATAATATCCATTAAACTTCACGCAGTATAGCCAATACATTCAACACCATCTTCAATAGCACATTGCATTTGTTGTAAGTGATCTTTGATATATTCAATTCTATAATCATCTTTAATTTGTTCATCAGATGGTTTTTCATCGAATCCAACACCATTTTCTAAAATAAATAATGGTTTTTGATATCTGTCATAAAGTCTGTTCATAAGTATTCTCAATCCAACTGGATCAATTTGTCAACCTCACTCATTTTCTTTTAGATATTTATTTTTACCTGTTTTTGCAAGGTTACCTTCAGTAAGACCGCCTTCATTTTCAGTTACAACTCCACTCATATAATAACTAAAACCAACAAAGTCACAAGTGTTTTCTTTCATAATTTTTTTATCTTCATCAGAGATTTTTAAATCTAAGTTAAATTTTTTGAAAAGGTTTAAAGTATATTTTGGATATTCTCCCCTATGTAATACATCAAAAAAAGAATAAATTTTAAGTTGTTGATCTTTTTCCGCTTTTAAAACTAGACTAGGATCTGCATTTTCATAATAACTCAACATAGTAGCTACCATTGAACCAAATAAAAAATTAGAATTAATCCCTCTTCCTATTTTAATCACTTTTGCGTTGGCTAAAAAAATATTATGAAGAGCTATCATTGATAATCCCAAAATTTGAGGATGTTCATCATCTCTAAGTCCCGCTCCCGCTCACACACTATAGTTTGCAGCATTAATTTCATTGAAAGGAACTCAATATTTTACTTTGTCTTTATATCTTTCCAAAACTGTTTTTGCAAATTTTAAATACAAATCTATTAACATAGGATTTTTTCATCCACCATATTTTTCTACTAAGTTGTATGGCATTTCATAATGTGAGATTGTAATTATAGGTTCAATTTTATATTTAATCAATTCATCAATTAAATTATCATAGAACTTTAAACCTTTTTCATTAGGTTCTGCTTCATCTCCATTAGGAAAGATTCTTGTTCAAGCAATTGAAGTTCTAAAACAATTATTTTTCATATCCGCAATTAATTTTACATCTTCTTTATATCTATTAAAAAAATCAACTCCAAACTTTTTAGGGTAAACATATGTTCCATCATCTTTCAATGCCTCTTCTAACTTTTCTTTTGTCATTTTTCTTTCTGTGTTGATGTCTTTACGATCTAAGTTTGGATTATATCTTCTTAATTCTGCAATAGATAATCCCTTTCCATCTACATCAAATGATCCTTCTGCTTGATTTGCAGAAATAGAACAACCCAATAATAATTCATTGCTAAGTTTTTTCATTTTATGCTCCTTTTAATATTTTTATTTTATTTTTAGTTTCGCTATTTAATTCAGATATTTTTACATAATTTTGTTTTTTTGAATTTTTAATAGTTTTTCTATTTGTTTTATCTATTAATTGATTAATATTTTCTTTAAGTTCTAATTTTAATTTTAAAACTTTCTCCCCAACTTCTTTTCAATCAAAATCATATTCATTCTTTAATATTTTTTTAGTTCTATTTTCAAAGAATTTAATTTTTGATAACAATAAAGTCGATGTAAAACTAATACTAATAGTTAAAATCATACTCAAGAAACCTCACAAAAAGTTTCCACCAGCTCATGTATTTATATTAATACCCTCAGGTGCCTTTTGAACAAAACCAATTATCCCAAGTATTCCAAAAGGTGCTGCTGTAGTTCAAACACCCGATGCAGTGTATAGCAAACAACCAAAGTAGGTTCCTATCACAGCACCCACCATTGGATAAACATATTTAACACCAACAGAATAAATACAAGGTTCAGTAACACCGGCTACAAACCCAGAAACTGCATTACTATAAGCAACTTGTCTTACTTTTTTACAATTTTTATTTTTTAATCCAAATGCAAATGTTGCAACGGCTGTTGAGACATTTGAGAAAATTAATAATCCCAAGATTAAACTTCCGTCATTTTTTACAATGTCTTGCATTAAAATTGGTGTTATAGTTCTGTGTATGCCAAATATTACCATCGGAGAATAAAGAGCTCCTATTATTGGTGTAAAAATATATTTAGTTATTTGATGAGTCATCAAATAGTTAAAAGCTATTGATAAATAACTTGTAAACAATAATCCTATTGGAGCAATAAATATTATTCCTATAAGTATTGTTGAAACAATTACAATTGTTGGTTCTATCAACATTCTAAAGTTTCCAAATTTGGCTTTTTGTAGTCCTTGTTGTATTAAAGATCCAATGTATGCAACCAAAACCATTGGTATAACCATTCCTTCAAAAGAAATCTTTCAAGGAAAATAAAAATCTCCAAATATTTTTCAACCAGGCATCGCATTTATAATGGTTTGTCCTGGTTCAAGTTGTATATCACTTAATGAAGTTAAGAACGGATTACACAATGCAGCACCAACAACTATTCCGTATATCGGATTTGCATTCATACATTTAAATGTAGATCAAGATACACCAATTACAACAAAATAAGTTAATCCTCTTGAAATTGTCTTATTAAAATCATCTCATTGTTGAAGTCATTCAGCTTCTTTTATAGAATTTGAAGCTAAAAAGACGGGCATTCTTAACATTTCTCAAAAACCAATTGTTACCAAAACAATTAGTAAAGGAGAAAATATTTGTGAAACAAACGTTAAGAATGATCTTCTTTGTTTTTTAGTACTTAAATCTGCAATCACTTCTTTATCTTTTAAATCTTTTGCTATTTCAATATTATTTTGAATTACAAATACTTTAAATAGTTTTGCAACACTTGGACCAATAATAACTTGATATTCACCTGACGACAAAACTACGCCTTGAACAAAAGAAATTTTTTTAATTTCATCACTTTTAAATAATTCTTTATTTTTAACTATAAATCTTAATCTTGTCATGCAGTTGTATATTTTTTCTATATTTTCTACACCCCCAACAAGATTGGTTAGATTTTCAATATCTTCTTTTTTAAATTCCATTACATCCCCCCACTTATATTTTACAAATACAATACAAAATATAAAGAAAAATGAACTAGTTTGAAAAAAATGAACTAGTTCATTTTACTTGTGAGTATATAATCTATGTATTTTCACATATAGATTAATTTAAAATTTCTATCTATAAAATTTCTTTCAAATTTTTCATTATCAAAATATATAACAGTTATATCTTTATCTTTAAAATAATCTTTTCAATTTAAAGAAACAAAAACTATAATATCTTTATTATCATTATATATATACTCAAATAATTTAGTAAGAAATGAGTTATCACGTCCAGAAAAAATAAAAACATTATAACTATCTTTATAATTTAGTTTTCTTATTATTTCCACATCTTTTTCAAGATTAATAACTTTATTATCTATATTGTTTTTATTCAAAACATCCTCTAAAAAAATTGTGGAATAAACAGTTTGGTAACAAGAAAATACATTTACTTTTTTGCTAATTATTTTTTTGATAAAAAATTCAATTTGTTTATCATTGGAATTCACTCAATTTTTTAAATTATCATTAATTTCAAAGAAATTTTGCTCGTTATTCTTATTTAACAAATCAATAGTGTTATTAATTTTAAAATTATTTTCATATTCAATCCTTAGTCTCATCTGCAACTCTCTAAAACCACTCACTAAAGCGGCTTTAGAAAAAGCTGTAATAGTACTTTTTGAACAATGACATTTATGTGCAAGTTCATTTTGCGTTAGAAAAATACCTTTTGAAAAATCTTCCAATATTTGTCTTGCTATAATTTTAAATACTGTATTTCTATTTTCTTTACCTAAATTATCTATTCTTATATAAATTGTTTTCATTCCTTTTTAATCCCTTTAATTAAATTATCTACTATAAATTAAAAAAGTATTTCACAAATGTAAAATACTTTCATTTATTATATTTCTTTTGTTTTCATAAAGTTTTGAAATCATTTATAAGATTTCTTTAAAAACCTATCTCCAGTACCCCTATGATAATCGTCATAATCCACGAAAATCATTCCATAACGTTTTGACATTTCATTTGATCCTGCAGAAACAACATCGATCGGAGTTCACATTGTATAACCAAATAAGTTAACACCATCCTTAATAGCTTCACTCATTTGTTCAAAGTGTTGACCTAAATATTCAATTCTATAATCATCTTCAACTGTGTTGTTATCATTTAAAACTTCAGAAACACCAATACCGTTTTCTGAAATAAATAATGGTACACGATACATATCTCATAACTGATTTAAGCAGTATCTTAATCCCATTGGATCAATTTGTCAACCTCACTCAGTTGCTTTTAAGAATGGGTTTTTTCCAACCTTCAAAATATTACCTTCTGTCATTTGTCCAGTTTCTTTAGAAACAGTTCCAGACATATAATAACTAAAAGAAATAAATTCAACTGGAAATTTTTTTAATAATTCATCATCACCAGCTTCTTTGTTAATTTCAACTCCGTATTCTTTAAACATTCTTAATGCATAACCTGGGTATTCACCCTTTACCATAACATCGTAATAGAAGAATTTTTTCATGTGTTCCATTCTTTGATTTTCTAAAACATTTATAGGATTACAATCAATTGGATATGAAGTAGTGTCAGCAACCATACAACCCACTTTTATGTGAGGGTATTTTTTTGAATATTCAACAACTTTAGCTTGTGCAACAAATTGTTTGTGCAAATCTCCATAAGATGAAAGAATTTTCTGCATAACACCGCCTTCTTGTTCTTTATCACTAAATTGTCTAGTTATAAGAACACCTAAATTAATTTCATTAAAAGGTAGTCAATATTTAACATAACCATTAAATTCATCCATTAAAAGTTTTGCAAACCTTAAATAACAATCAGACAATTCTTTATCCCTTCAAGTCAAACCCTTTTGAATTACTCAGAATGGTAAATCAAAGTGATTAATAGTTAACATAACTTCTAAACCTTGGGCTTTACATTCTTCAAAAACATTTTTATAAAAAGACATACCAGTTGCATTGGGCTTTTCGTCATTTCCATTCGGAAAAATTCTGGTTCAAGCAACTGACATTCTAAAAACTTTAAGTCCAGCTTCTTTAAATAATCTAATATCTTCTTTATATCTATTATAAAAATCATTACCAAATCTTTTTGGATAATGAAGTCCTTTTTTATTATCAATAGAATCTAGAATATCTTGTTTTGTAAGTTTTCTAGAAGCTTCAATATCTGTCCTATCTTTTAATTCTACATAGGGAATCATTTCTAATAATGATAATGTTTTTCCATCAACATCATATGCTCCTTCAATTTGATTTGCAGCAGTTGCTCCTCCTCAAAGAAAATTTTTAGGAAATTCTAATTTTTTTGCCATTATATATTTTCTCCATTTTTTTCAATTAATTCTTTATACCAAAAGAAACTATCTTTTCTGATTCTTCTCATGTCTTTTTCATCGAATTCATCTCTATTTACATAAATAAAACCATATCTTTTCGAAATTCCTTCATGAGTTGATACCAAGTCAATTGCACTTCAAGGCATATAACCAATCATTTCAACACCTTCTTGAATAGCTTCTGACATAAATTTAATGTGTCTTTTATAGTATTCAATTCTATAATCATCATGTATTTTTTCATCTTCAGTTAAAACGTCTTTAGCTCCTATACCATTTTCAGTAATCATAATCGGTAATTGATATCTATCATAAACTTCTTTTAATGTATTCTTAAATCCAATAGGATCAATTTCTCAACCAAATTGTGTTTTTTCTAAATTAGGATTGTAAACAGATTTTCCAACTCCAGGAACTACCATTCCTTTTTGTTGATCCTTATTTTTATCTAAAGATTTTTTATAATCTTCCATGGTTGCAGTTTCCACTGTCATTGTTGAATAGTAATTGAAAGCTATAAAGTCCGGTTTTGAATTTTTAAGAACTTCTTTTTCTTCTTCTGTAACCATTATTTCTTCTCCAATAGATTTTAAAGCAATCTTAAAGTAATTACTGTAATCACCTCTACAAACAATATCTAGAAATGCTCAATTTCTTAATTGATCAAATTTTATCTTCGCATCATAATCCTCTGGTTTACTACTTGCTGGATATACAGATGAAATATTTGGAGCAGGCCCTATCTTTCCATCAGGCAACATTTTTCTAAACAATATAATTGCTCTTGCTTGAGCAACATTTAAATTGTGCATAATTTGTCATTTACTTGCTTTTGATTTTTCAGAAATAACACCAATCGTTTGACCAACTAAAGCAAACATATTTAATTCATTTATTGTAAGTCATCATTTAACTTTTGAACCATAATTTTCAAATAACACTTTTGAATATATTTCAAATAATTTTGAAAATTCTGAACTATCAAGCCCTCCAACCTCATCTATAAAGTTTGGTGTATCAAAGTGAAACATAGTAACCACTGGTTCAATTTTATATTTTATTAACTCATCAATCAAGTCGCTATAAAATTTGATACCCTCTTGATTAACATCTCCTTTTACGTTTTTAATAATTCTTGGTCATGAAATTGAAAATCTATAAGATTTAAAACCCATTTCAGCCATAATAGAAACATCTTCTTTTCAATTATTATAATGATCAGATGCAACTTTAAAACCAGTTATTCCTTTTGGATAAGTCTCTCTTTCATCAAATCTATCCATAATTGATGGTACTTTTCCCCCTTGATTAATACCACCTTCAATTTGATAGGCACTAGTAGAAGCGCCTCATAAAAAATCTTTTGGAAATTTGTTCATATATTTTCTCCTTTTTTATAACGCAATCAAAAATATTTTTGAATGCTTAGTCATTATTTATTAATATTTATTAATATTTATTAATATCTTTTTAGTTAAATGCCATAGTTGATAAGTAATGAAGAAGTATCTTTTTTATATTCTTCTTTATAATTTTCAATTTCAAATTTTGCCTTTTTATTTATATAATCCAAAATTTTATAAATTCTGTCGAGTTTTTCTTTTTTTATACTTTCTATTTTTTCAAAGTCAATTAAAGAATATAATTCATCCTTATGTTTTTCTAAATCAGCAAAATCCTGTTTAGCTAAATTATCTATATATTCTTTCGCAAAAAGTGCTTTTTCAGTATTATTTTTTTTGATTCATACCTGACCTTTTTTAAACATTTTTTCAATTAGCCTTTCTCGTCTCTCTTTTTTAGTTTCGATTTCAGCTAAAACCTTAATGTATTTTTGAATGAATTTTTTCTCTTGATTTCTCAAAAACTTTATTTCTTCTTTTGTATATAAATTTTTTAATTCAGTTCTTGCTTTAATTATTTCCGGCTTTAGATTTAAATCAATTTCTTTATTTTTAAATAAAAAGTCAATTAATTTAATAGTTGTTCTGTTTATTAAAGTCTTTTCCTCTATTCTCTCTTTATAAAACAACATTGTAAGACCAACTCCAATACCAATTGTTATTCCAACACCCATTAGATAAAGCAATCCATTTTGCAGCGGTTCTATTCTTGCAACACCACCAAGCATTGGATCTACAAAGAATCCTAAAGCTTCAAAGATTCCAATTCCTGTTTGAGCTCTATTTGAAACGTGTAATCAATTCAATAAAGCCCCTCCAATAAATGCCGCAATAACACCACAAATTAAAGGTCGCTTTTTAGGAAGGTTAATTCCATAAAGAATAGGTTCTGTTATACCTAAAATACCCATAGGAATCATTCCATAAGCTTGTTTTTTTAGAAGTTGATTTCTTGTTATAATAGCAACACCCACAAGCGCTCCTAACTGAGCTCAAACAGATAAACTTCCAGCTATACCAAGATAACTTCATCCTCCATTTGCCATACCTTCAATTCTGATTGCAATTCCTAAAGTTCCATGTAATCCGAAAATTACACAAATTTGTCATAGTGCAACATAAGCTCCAACACCTACTCCAAATGGAATATTTCCAACATAAATCATAAGTGCACCAAATAAAACTTCAATTAGCATTCATGCAGGGGTAAGGATAAAGAACCCAAACATTCCTGAAAATAGGAATAAAATAAACGGTCTAAACATTAACTCCAATGCCGATGGCATTCATCTAACAACTCATTTGTCAATTTTGGCAGAAATATAAATTATTGGTAAAATCACAAATACCTTTGTACCTAACGGAATAAGACTAAATATTTTAGTTATATTGTTAAAGGCTTCATTAGAAGTATGTATATCTTCTATATGAATTCATGTATAACTTAGACCTATTCCACTAGCTCCACCATCTGCAAAAATTATTGGTGCCGATAATATCAAGCCAATTCCAATACCATATATTGGATTCAATTTAAATCTATCGGCTGCAACATATGCAATTGCAACTCCAGTAAAGTAACTTGTGCATCTACCCATTATAAATATAGCTACTCATATCGTTGCTAACTCCGGATCAAATAAACTAACTTGTCTTGGATCTAATGGTTCTCTAGAAGTTACAATTGATGGCATAACTCCTGATAAAACAAGTATAGCCATAAGCGCTTGTATAAGACCTGCTCCCGTCATAATCGGAATCATTCTTACCATGGTTCCACCAAGCACTCCTATAAATCTTGCAGCAGCACTTTTTGTTTGTTTTTGCACTTGATAGTTTGATTCTAAGAATTCATTTTGTAACATTATTTCATCTTTTACTTTATAAACATCTTGACCAATTACAACTTGTAATTCAGAACCATTTCAAAGCAACTGTTTACAAATTGGCATTTTTTTAATAGCATCCTCATTTACTAAACTCTTATCTTTTACCGTAAATCTAAGTCGTGTCATACAATTATAAACTTGTTGATAATTGGCTTTGCTTCCAACAAATTTATTTAAATCAAATGCTATGGATTGATATTTATTTTTTACATTAAAAAAGTCTTCCAATGACTCAATATTTTTAACTTCCTTTTTGTATTCAACAGTACAAATAAGTTCACCTTGTTTGTAATCACCTTCTTTAAAATTTTTTATTAAAACATCTTTATCAAAAACCAAAGGTGTTTCATTTGAAATTTTTTTATCTTTTAACATTTCCAAATCAACCGAAAACAATTTATCTCCCTTTGATAGGTTTGTGTTCGGCTTTAATCTTGTCTTAAAAGGTTCCCCCTTTAGATTAACGGTTTCAATGCCACAGTGAATTAATATACCAAGATCATCAATTTCAAGTCCGTATGCGTGCTTTGTATCAAAAACCATGATAACCTTAGCTCTATCAAACGGCATTGAAAAATCATTTTTGTTTGGTATTATCAAAATCCCATCACCTAGTAGTTTTTGTGCAAAAGCAGAATCAGAACACTTATCTAGACTCTTAACTTCACAATCTACTGGTGCATAAATCTTTATTTCCATTACCTATCTCCTTTATAGTAATATTTTCCATATTTTTTAAATAATTAAAATAAATTTTCCAGTAAAAGAAAACACTTTCCTAAAAAGAAAGTGTCTATTTTATTTATTTAGTAAGTAAAGCCCACCATAACATGCAGCCTTATTTTTAAGCATAGAAATATCGAATTTAGATTCAATTTCTTGATTTATATTCATTACCATTCCTTGAAAAACAAATTCCTTGTTTTTACTTATTGCTTTTTTGATCATATCTTGAAACTGTTCATTTTCGCTAACACCGCCACCAATAGTTATTAATTCAAAATCTAATACATAATCTAAATTAATTATAAGTTTTGCTATTTGTTCTATCCATTCATCAATCATCTTTACAGCTATTTCTTCTCCTTCATTATATAGTTCAAACATTTGTTTTCCTGTTAAAATTTTTTCTTCTTTGTTTAAAAACTTTCTTTTAAAAAGCAAGGCACCCAAACCTGTATCAAAAGTTACAGAATAATTCCTCTCATTACCAATACTTGAATACATCTTACCAAACTCTCCCGCTCTTAAATTTGCTCCATTATATATTTTTCCATTAATAATTATTCCACCACCAATTGCAGTACCAATAGTTATATGAACCATATTTGATACTTTTTTTGTTTTATTTCTTTCATAAAATTCACCAATTGCAGCTGACTTTGCATCATTTTCTATAAGAATTTTTTTCATATTTTTATATTTTGAAAAATATTCTTCAATATTTATGTCGATTTCAGTAATAGTTGATGGTGATAGTATTTTCTTATTCTTTGAATCTATAATTCCGGGCAAGGCCAAGAAAACATTAAATTCTTCTTTTTCATTATCTAGCACTTTAGATATTTCTTCAAAAACTTTAACTAATCTAGTTTTTGTAAAAAATTCTGTAACAACATCTGCTTCACAAGTTAAATATTCATTTTTTATTTCTTTTTTATTTTCAAATACAATACATTTTGTTCCTGTTCCTCCAACATCAAAAGTATAGCTTTTCATACTTATTCCTCTATTCTTTCTTTCTTTATTATTTTTTCATTTTAGTAAGAAAATAATAAGTCTTTTTCAAAAAAAAGAAAACACTTTCCTAAAAAGAAAGTGTTAAATTTTTTCAAATATGTGAAGGAATAAAAGTTCTAAAATTATATTTCTATATATCATTTTAGAACTATTAAAATCGTAATTCAATATCATTTCTGCTTCGAATTTTTCATCAATTTTAAATCTTTGTCTTTCGCTTGCTATTAAAAATGACTTTTGTCCTTCTTCCCTTGTTGAATTTCAAACTTTTAATAGTGAATCATTATCTGCAGAACAAATTATAATTATGTTTAAATCATTAACATCATTTTTAATTAAATTAGATCTATAGTCATTACTAATTAGTCTTACATTTTTATTTAATGAGACAAAAAGATCTTTTATATAATTTGCTGCATGTTTAACTTGATATGATGAATAAATATTAATTGTTTCTTTTATTTTTAATTCATTCACAATTTCTTTTATAAAGAAATTGTTTTGTGAAATTCAATGTGTTATAGAATTTAATTTTTCAATAACGTTAACATCTTTTATATTTCTATTTCAATCATAATGTTTATACTCTTTTTTTAATTCAAACATTAATTCTCTATAGCCAGAATAACCAATTTTCTTTGAAAATTTAGTTATTTGACTTATACTAACAAAAGATTCTTGAGCAAGTGTTTTCTGATCTTTAAAATCTCCATTGTTGAAATGACTTAATATTATCTTAGCGATTGTAATATATGTTCCTTCATTAATTCCTCTTGTTACTTTTTCAATTTTTTCTACTATTGATTCCATTATTTTTATCCTTTATTTCATTCTCTATATAATTATAGTTTTTAAGATTATGTTTTTCAAAAAAAAAAAAAAAAATATTTTACAAAGATAAAATATTTTTTTTGGATTTTATAATTCTCCAGTTTCTCTGAATTTTTTGAATCAATTAAATGATTTTTTCTTGAATCTATCTCCAGTACCTTTGTGATAATCATCATAATCAACAAAGATTAATCCGTAACGTTTTGACATTTCGTTTGTACTTAAACTTACAACGTCAATTGGTGTTCACATTGTGTAACCAAATACATTTACTCCATCAAGAATAGCTTCATTCATTTGTTTAAAGTGTTCTGATAAGTAATCAATTCTATAATCATCTTCAACAGTATTGTTGCTATCTAATGTTTCAACAACTCCAATACCATTTTCTGAAATAAATAAAGGTATTTCATATCTATCTCATAATTCATTTAGAGTAACTCTTAATCCAATTGGATCAATTTGTCAACCTCACTCAGTTGCTTTTAAGAATGGGTTTTTACCTCCCATTAGTAAATTTCCTCCAGCTTTTTCTAATAATTCTTTTGAAATTGTTGAGGTCATGTAGTAACTGAAAGTAATGTAATGTATTGGATTGTTTTTAATTACATTCATTTCTTCAGGTGTTGTTTCAAATTTAATATTGTGTTCTTCGAAATAACGTTCTGAATATGTTGGATATTTTCCTTTGATCATTACATCATAGTAGAAATATCTTTCCATTTGTTGGAATTTTAAGTTTTCCATTACATTAACTGGGTTACAGTCAGAATAATAAGTTGTCATGTTAGCAACCATACATCCCATTTCAATATTGCTTGAAATTGTTTTTGCAATTTCAATAACCTTAGCTTGAGCATAAAATTGGTTGTGCAATCCTTGTCATGCAGCATTTTTATATTCCTCTTCTGTTTTGAAGTCTTCTTTGAAAACTCCAAGACCAGTAACAGGAGATAATGTTGCAATATTGATTTCATTAAATGGTAATCAATATTTAACTAAATCTTTGTATTCGTTCATAATAACTGTTGAGAATTTGATAAATAAATCAACAACTTTTTTGTTTGATCATCCACCATATTCTTTTGTAATTGGATAAGGAACGTCATAATGTTGGATGGTTAACATTACTTCCATTCCGGCATCTTTACATTCTTGAAATACACTTCTGTAAAATTCAATTGCACTTTTGTTTGGTTCTGCTTCATCTCCATTAGGAAAGATTCTACTTCATGCAATTGACATTCTATAAATGTTCATTCCAGCTTCTTTAAATAAAGCAATATCTTCTTTGTATCTGTGATACTGATCTACTCCAAATCTTTTTGGATAGTGTAGACCTTCTTTGTTTTCAATTGATTTTTCATAATCTTCTCTAGTATAAGCATTTAATTCACTTACACTTTTACGATCCAAATTTGGGTTGAAAGGTCTCATATCTGCGATTGTAAGTGATTTACCATCAACATCATATGCCCCTTCTACTTGTGAAGCTGAAGTCGCCCCTCCTCACAAGAAATCTTTTTTAACAAATTTCATAATTTGCCTCCTTATTGTTAATTAACTGCTAGTAAATTTCTTTTTTGTTCTTTTGTAAAGTAAATTTTTTTCTCTTCAAGAACACCATAACCTACCTCAACAGCATTTACTGCATTTCAATATAAGTTTTTGAATTCTAATATTTCTTCTTTTTTAACTTCTTTTGAAATGTTTTCTACAAATTCAAATGTAGCATTTTCTAATTCTTTAACTGTTGATTCATAGTTTTTAACTGTATCTTTTCGGTCTTTAATTAGATTTTCTTTTTCTAACACTAATGGATTAATTTTATCAGTTAAACTATATGAATTGTATCTCTCAACAATCATGTCAATTTTTTCTTGTTCTAATTTTTCATTAACTTGAGCTTTTGTTGCTTTTTTATATAGTTTAGCTTTTGTTTTTTCTTCTACACCATTTAAATAAGCAATTTTAGCTTCTAACTTAAGTAATTTTTGTAAATATTTTTCATATTCTTTAATTACTTCTTTTTTATCTTTTATTTGTAAAGAAATATCTTTAGAATTTTTTTCAAATCATTCTAAACTTTCTGAATTCATTTTTTTCAATAATTTTTCAATTTTTTTAGAAACATCTACTGCTACTTTGTATTCATTTTTTCTTTCTTTATAGAAGAAGAAAGTTAATAATATAGCAGTACCAATTGTTGCTAAAAATGATAATAATAATATAACTTTATGCATTGGCTCATCATAGTTTAGTACTGCTAGAATTCCTTGAGGACCTACAGAGTTTTGAACAACACCTAAGTAACCACAAATTAATCCACCAACACCTCCTGATAAACATCCAATTATGAAAGGTTTAACTTTTGGTAAGTTTATTCCATAAATAATTGGTTCTGTTATACCAAATACTCCTGCTGGTATTGCATTAAGGGCTAAGCCTCTTAAATTTCCATTTTTTGTAAATATAGCTATACCAATAACAGTTCCCAATTGTCCCATAACAGCTATTGTAACTGCGGGTAACATTGGTGAAGGTGTTGCACTTGTTATGATTGGTAACATCATTGTCATAGCAACAGCTACGTGAACACCTGTTAATACAAGTGGTTGTCATATAATTGTAAATAGAGCAACCCCTATACCAAATGGTATAGCACCCAATAAATTAACCAAAATAACCATTAAGTATTCTAATAATCCCAATATTGGTCCTGCAATAAATAATACAGGAACTACTGTTAAGAAAATAACAATAGCTGATCTAAATACAATATCAATTGAACTTGGCATTCAAGTTTTAATTCATTTATCTGAATAAGCAATTATAAATCCAGCCAATATAAATGGAAGAACACTTCCTTCATAAGCTTTTATAACTACAGGATAATCAGATATCCTAAATAAGAACCAACCAGAAATTCCATATTTTGTTTCTGACATCAACTGACCAAAACTTCATTCTTCAGTTCCAGTAGGCAATACTCCAACAAACAATATTCTTGAAGTCAATATCAATCCTGCAAATATAGCAAGAATAGTATTCCCATTTAAATATTTAACCGTATTATATAAAAAGAATACACCAATTAAGTTTAATCCTACCTTTTGCAAAATGAACATAATTACTGAAAGTAAATTTGCATTTTCAATACTAACTGTTGGGTCATCAAGGTTTTGTGTTCAACCAATTTGGTTTGTAATTGCATATAGAGCACCAAATATACCAACAGCCATAAGCACAGGGATAATCGGAACCATGATTCCAGCAATTGCTTCCATTATTATAGAACCAACAGATTTTTTAACTTTATCTTTTGTTTCTTTGGTAGATCCTGAATAGTTATCTAACTTTTCAATTTCTTCTCTTACTTTATAACATTCTCCACCAATAATGATTTGTAATTCATCACCAGCTCAATTTATACCTTTTACTAATTCATTTGATTTTATTTTAGCTTCATCAACTTTAGATTTATCATTTATGTTAAATCTAAGCCTTGTCATACAGTTATATACTCTTGAGTAATTAGCTCTTCCTCCAACTGCATTCACAAAGTGTTCACCTGCTAATTGATATTTTGATTTAAATTCTTTTAAACCATTTTCGCTTTTAGCGGGAGACACTTGCTTATAACTAATTTTACAAATCAATTCACCCTTTTTGTATTTTCCTTCTTTTAATCCAAGTATTTGAATATCTTCAGCACTTGCTGGATCAAATACAATTGGTGTTTCACTTGTTACATTGTTGTCTTTTAAAACTTGTAAGTCAACTTCAAATATTGCATCATTAAGTTTTAAATTTTGTTCAAGCTTTACCTTTTGAGTAAATGGTTTCCCATTTAATTTAACAGTATCAATACCACAATGAATTAAAACATCTAACTCATTGTTTATTTTAAAACCATAAGCATGTTTTGTTTCAAATGTCATCTTACACTTAGCCTTATCAAATGGCAATGAAAACTTTCCGTTTTCTGGTATTACTACTATCCCATCTCCAAGCATTTTCTCTGAGAAAACAGCATCACTACATTTAGAAATGTGTTTTACTTCACAGTCAACTGGAGCATATAGATTAATTTCCATACAAAATTCTCCTTTACAATAATATTTTCCATTATATGTAAAAAAAAAGAATAGATTTATCTACTCATTCAAGTACTTTCCTAATTGTAAAGTTTTTAAAGTTTATTAAATATTGTAAAGAAAAGCATATTAAGAGCCAATATTCTAGTGTCTGCTCTTGAATTATCCAAATCAAAGTCAATAAGCATTTTGGCTCAAAATTCTTCTTCTAGCTTATTTTCTTGTTTTTCAGTAACAATCAAGTAATTATTTTCTTTTGTTTCATAAGACTTAGTAAAGTTATCAATTAAAGTATCATTGTCCCTACCTGTTAAAACCACTATATTAATTCCTTTTCCATTTTGTTGTCTTGGTTTGAATCTAAATTCATTATTAAGCAGTATTACATCTTTGCCATATTCTATTAATAAGTTTGCAAAATATTTTGAACAATCATAAGCTTGATAAGAAGAATAAATATTTATAACTTCTGCTCGATTTATTCCAATTATTATTTCATCAACAAATTTTTCATTGTTTTGAATTCAGTTTTGAATATTTGCAAAAACCTCTTGTGAATCAATCCTACTTGTCTTTTCATAGTTATATTTTGATCATTCATTTTTAATTGTAAAAATAAACTCACGATATCCAGAAAATCCAAGTTTTTTAGAAAACTTAGTTAATGTAGATATAGAAACAAATGTTTGTGAAGCTAGCTCTTCTTGATTGAAAAATTTTCCGTTCTTTGAATTTTCCATTATCTTTTTCGCTATTATTTTAAAGGTTGTTTCTTCAAAATCCTTACTTAATATTTCCAATTTTTCAAACACAGAAATCATTTTTTTACCCTCTTCCAATTTGATTATAGATAATTTTTATTAAATAAAAAAAAAAAAAAAACATTTTCATTTAATAAAATGTCTTTTATCTATTTTAAATATTCTAAGAAAGTTAATGCACCTAAATGTCTTACCGCTTGATTTGCAAAAGCATTAGACTTAGAAACTATCTCAATTATATCCTCATTTGTTGAATTTTCATTAATATTGTTTGTAACAAATTCATTTATTAAACTTGAGATGAATGCATCCCCAGCACCAGTTGTATCAACTAATTCTTCACAAAGAATTGTTGGAACAAAAATAATTTCACCGTTTCATCCACACATAGTGTCCTTGCTTCCTCTTGTTATACAAATTAATGCTTTTGGATTATTCTTCATTAATTCTTTTAATGCATTTTCCTCTTTAATCATTCCAGTAACCAGCAATAACTCCTCATCACTTAATTTTATTAAACTTGCATTATCCAAAAACTCTACACAAAGTCTAATGAACAACTTAATTTCAGCTTCAGTATTTCATAATTTATCTCTGAAGTTTGGATCAAAACAAAAGTTAATTTCATTTTTCTTTGCAAACTTAAGCAAGCTTCAGTAAGAGTCACTTAAATCACCTTCAAGAAGTGCTGTTGCACTTCCAAAGTGTATAAAATCAATTTCCTTTAATTTATCTTCTGAGAAATTAGATAAATGAAAATCATTATCACTATTTCTAATAAATTCAAAGAATCTTTCTTTATTTTCATCCAAAGTAACCTTTGCTATTGTTGTTGGTAATTGTGATTGCTCAATGAAATCTGTTTTAATATTAAATTTTTCTATGAAAGTATTAATTGAATCTTTGTATTTATCATTTCCTAAACTACCCATAAAATAACTTTCGTTATTTTTTAGCGCAGCAATTGAACAAGCAACATTAAAACTTGCTCCCCCAACCTCAGCTTTAGTTTTGCCATCAGCTGAATAAACATCCATTAAAACTTCACCAATAGATACTATTTTTTTCATACTTCTATTTTTCCTTTAATATATTTTTAAACATAATATTGTTTCAAACATACTTGTTTGAATCTAATTGAATAACTTTTATTTCATTTAAATCTGAAATAATTTTACTGTGATCTTTAATAAAGAATCTCAATGATATTGCATGTTGACCTTCATTAATAAATATTTCTAAACAGCTTCTGTCTATTAATATTCTAACATTATTAACCTCTAAATTACCAAAGTTAATTATTGAAGGTAAGTTTTCTTCATCATTAAAATCCATTTGTGTTCTGTCAATTACAAAATTATTATCCTTATTTTTAAGAACTATAAATTTATTTTCACTTGCTAATTTGATTTCAAAATCTTTATTTGAAATATTGTCAGATAAAATTTCAACTAATCCATTTTGATAATTAAAAGCACTATCTTCAGACTTAATTTCATTAAGTCTTAAGTTTTCTAATTCTTTAATCGGCATTTGATATAAGTAATCATTTTTCACAAATAATTCTCTTGGTATTGTTAAATGATTACTTCAAGTAGTTAACTCTTCAGGGAATGGATTTGATTTTGAATTTCCCAATCAACCTAACATGATAACTCTATCTTCAGTATTGTTAAATACTTGTGGTGCATAAAAATCAAAACCTAAATCAATTTTTCTTAATTCAGTTTTGAATTTAAAGTTAGCTTCAGAGTCAATTTCAACTTCTCTATATTTAACAAAGTGACTTCCCTCTCTTAAGGGAGCATCTTGTTCTAGACAAGCAAAAACATACTCTCTTCCATCTAATATAAAATGGTTAGGACATTCAACCATGTAAGAATTTTGTTCATCACCTTGATCAACTAAAACATCCTTTTTGAATTTTCAAGTTTCTCCATTAAATTCATAAACATTAAGAACACCTTCTTTATTTAAAGTTTGTGCTCCATTTAACATAAATAATTTATTTTCTTTTTCAAATACAATAGGATCTCTAAAGTGTCCTGTGTATTTTTTTAAATCACATTCAAATAATAATTCTTTTGTTACAACTTTTTCTTTTAAATCAATTAATGCTTTTAGTGTATAACTTGTTCTATCTATATCATTAAATTTTACATTTCCTGTATAGTAGATTTCCATTTCACCATTTGAATTAACTCTTGCACTTCCAGAAAAAACACCATTTTTATCATAGTCATTTGATGGAATTAAAGTTAATCCTTCATAAGTATAATTAATAAAATCTTTTGTTGTATAAAGTCCTCATGATTTATTTCAGTGTTCTATACTAAAAGGACAACTTTGCATAAAAACAAAATATTGTCCTTTATAATATACTAAACCATTTGGATCATTTGTAGAACCAGCATAACTTGATAAGTGAAATTGATTGTTATATCAATCAGATTCTTTTTTATCATGATACTCTTTGAATAGTTCTAAGTGACTTTCGTTTATTAAACTATATTTTTCTCACTTCATTTTAATTTCTCCATTTTGGTTTTTATTTTTTAGATTCTTTATCTTTTATTTTTTCAGATTTTTTAGCAGCTTTTTCAGCTTTTAATTTTTCTTTTTCAGCTTTTTCTTTTTCTCTTAAAACTTTAACTTCTTCAACATAAGCTTCATATTTAACTTTATCTTCTTTTAATTTAGCTTCTTTAGCTTTCATTTTTTCTAATTTAGCTTCATTAGCTTTAACTTTCTCTTCATGATTTTTAACATCAGTTTGCTTTGCAAATTTTTTAAAGTCAATTTGTGCGTTTACAACTTTTGTTGCGTATGCATCAATTTGTTTTTGAGTAACTTTTCTTCCAGATTCTCAATAGAAGAAGAATGTTAGTGCAAAAGCACTACCGAATGAAATTATGTTTACTAAGATAATTAATATTAAATTTCTCACACTATCTGTGTAAAGTAGTAGTCCAGGAATAACTGTTACACCCATTCCTTGACATCTAACATTAAGTAATCCTGCAAATAATCCACCAATAAATCCACCCAGTGAGGCAAAGATAAATGGTTTAATTTTTGGAAGGTTAACACCAAATATTGCTGGTTCTGTAATACCAAACATTGTTGATATTGCAGATGACATTCCTAAGTTTTTTTCTTGCTTTGATTTTGATTTTAAGGCAACAGCCATTGCAGCTCCACCTTGCGAAATGATTGATGCAGTTCATATCGCATTAAAGATTGATCCTTCTTTACCTAAACCATTTTGTACTAATTGAATCTCCAAACCTTGTAGAACTTGGTGACAACCAGTAATAACGATAGCTTGAAGAACACCCGCAATAATACCTGTACCTAAACCAAATGGTATATTTAATATAGCTTCAGTTCCAATTAGAATTCCGTTTTCAACCAATAATAATATTGGTCCCAAAACTAATAAAGCAACCAATAAAGATACCACAATTGTTAAGAATGGTGTGAAAATAATATTTACAGATTTAGGCATTCATGTCTTAATTCATTTTTCAAGATATGCTACACCAATACCTATAACAAGTGCTGGAAGAACCGAACCTTGGTAACCAGTAATAGGTATGAATCCTAAGTATATTGGTGTAGCATTTCCTGTAGCTATAGCACCTTTATCTGGCAATAGTGGAGAAATAAGCATTAATCCAACAATAATACCAAGTACTGGATTTCCTCCAAATCTTTTAACAGTTGATCAACAAACCAAAACTGCTAGAGATGTAAAAGCCGTTTTAGTTACAATATCAACTATAATTCATAAAAGGTTTCCTTCTTCAGGCGAATTTCCAGGACCCAGTATAATAGTTTTCAATAATGCAGCAAAACCCATTGCCAGACCAGCTGCAACAATAGCAGGAATTATTGGTAAGAATATATCCCCTAATGTTTTCATACTTAATTGTAATCACGCAAATTTTCCACCCTTATTTCTAAATGCTTCTTTATTTGCTTTTGCTTTTAGTGCAAATTCATCAAATGATTCCTTTTTATTTGAATCACTTATATTTGCAGTTTTAACTTCTAATATTTTTTGAACTTCTGCATAGACAGCTTCAACTACACCTGTCCCCAAGATAATTTGTAATTGAGTTGAACTTCAGTTAGTTCCTTTTGCTATTGGTGATTCTTTAATTGCATCAATATTTACTTTGTCTTTATCAATTACATTAAAACGTAATCTTGTAACACAGTGTAAATATGATTCAATATTATCTTTACCAACAGCATCGACAAATCTTTGTGCTTCTTGAGCATAATTTACTTTTGCCATGATTGATATTTCCTATTCTATTTGTTATTTTCTTCACTCTATAAAATTTCATTCAAAGAATTTTGGCTGATAATAACTTTGTCTAAATTCTAATATCTCACCAAAGATATCATAAACTTTTCCCTCATCTAAAATTAGACCGTCCACCATTTCATCATTTAAATTAAAATAATTTAAATAGTTTTCATAATCTGTTATAAATGATATTTTTTTTGCAGAGTGACTAACAATTAATTTTGTTTTATTCTCAATAAAATGCATTAAACCATTTTCATTCAATACATCCAGAGATAAATTTTTAAATTTATCTCTTTTAATTAAGCTTTCTTGAAATAAGATCAATTCTCCTTCAAATGTTTTTCTAATACATTTAATTCTTAATAGATCATCATTAACTTGAAAGCCAGTTGTTCTTGATAAATTGATATCACATTTTAATTCTTCTAAATTTGTGTAAACACTATTAGAACCTGGGAATAATTCTCTAAAACTAAATAATAAGTTATTAGAAATTTTATCTTGGACAACAAAACCTTTACCATTAACTGATTTTACAATTTGAAGTTCAATCAGTTTATTAAAAGCAATTCTTATGGGTTGCTCAGAATATCCGAATTTAGTTTTTAACATATTTTGACTTGGCAAAACTTCACCGGGAAGTACTTTATTTTCTCTTATCAAGTACATCAAATAGTCAAAAACTATCTCTCATTTTTTGTCCATTGCTAAATTCCCCTCAAAAGAATTATACAATTAATAAAACTATTTTAAATAGTTTTCAAGAGAATTTTTACCCCACTTTGTCTTCATCAAGATTGTAGACATACCAATTGTTGCTCCAGTTGCAATAAGCATTGCTATTGAAATATGAGCCCCCATAGGTATTGATTGTAATATTGCATTAATATTTTCATTTGCAAAATATTCTTTTGTAGCTGTTGTTGTCCAATCGAATTGAACCAATCCAATTCAACTTGCACTACCAAGCGAGTTTGCAACAGTATGTGTCATTCCCAGTCATCAACCCGCTATTCCACTACCAATTGCAGCTGATACAAATAATGGTTTTATTTGTAAATTTATACCAAACATTGCAGGTTCTGTAATACCTGTAAATGATCCAATCGTTCCCGATGTAGCTTTTGTAATTTGTTCTTTGTCTTTCTTACAAAAGAACACAAGACTTAAAGCAGCAGCCCCTTGAGCTATGTTTGAAACACATGCCACTGGAGTTATAAATGAGAATGAATGACCATATTTTAATTGTGTATCTACCAATAATTGTGTCTCAATTGGTAAGAAACCTTGATGTAAACCTGTAATAACAAGGAAAGGATAGAAGAACGCAAACACCATTCCACCAAACCCTATAAAGTTTCAATTTGTATATTTAAACATACCAGCAAGAGCAATTGATATTCCTCTTCCAATAATTTGTCCTAAGGGACCAATTATTCAAAATGCTAATCAAGATGAAATCAATACAGTAACCAAAGGTACCACAATAATTGCAATCACATTTGGAGTTATTTTTTTAAGTAATCTTTCAATATTGACAGATATAGCCAATACCATTAATACCGGTATTATTTGAGCTTGATAACCAATAAGTT
This sequence comes from Spiroplasma monobiae MQ-1, assembly GCF_002865545.1. Lineage (NCBI taxonomy): Bacteria > Bacillati > Mycoplasmatota > Mollicutes > Entomoplasmatales > Spiroplasmataceae > Spiroplasma > Spiroplasma monobiae. The sequence continues at coordinate 531,528 of NZ_CP025543.1, forward strand.
TTATCTTAAAGAAACCACCAGCAACATTACCAAATATTTGATAATATACCCCAACAGTTCTTGCCATCATAGATAAATAGTCTTCTTCAGAAACAGTTAATCCATTCTCACTTAATCAATTATCGAAAGCAGCTTTTCTAGTTTCTTCAATAATGTTTGAACCTGTATTTAAGTCAAAACCTAATAATACGGGAGTGCTTGTAGAATAACTATTTAATAACCCAGGAGAGATTAAAACCAACCCCATAGCCATACCAAGATAAGGATTTCCACCCCATCTTTTAGCTGCTGTATAACCAACAAACGCAGGAATAGATCCTAAAATAGCACCACCAATAATATCTAGCAATTTTGTAAAACCAGAAGTTGGTGCAAATGTTCCGATCAATGATTTTAGTGCCAAAGACATTCCACCAGCTATAAAAACTGGTATTAATGGTACAAATATTGAAGCAAAAGAGTTCATTCCTCTTTTTGAAATCATAAATAGATTTGACTTAATAGAGACATCTTTTCTTCATAAAGGCTCTTTATTTTCTAATTTAATATCACCTTCACTTTGATTATCTTTTATAATCAAATTTATTTGTTTGTACAACTTGTCAACAACACCAGTTCCAATAATTATTTGATGTTGTGTTTCTTGCTTTTTATAACCTTTAAATAAAGGATGTTTTTTTGCTTTTTCTAAATCAAACTTATCATCATCAATTAATATAAATCTCAATCTAGTAGCACAATGTTGTATTTCCTTAATGTTATCTTTTCCGCCAAGAAGTTCGATCATCAATACAGCATTGTCGTAAAATATATTCTTAGACATATTTCCTCCTAATAATATTGATACATAGTAATTATTTATCTTTATTAACACAATATGTATACCTATGATTATAAGTTTTTAATAAACATAAAAAAAACCCTCTCAATGAGGGTTTATTATAAATAAAATTGGGTGTTCTAAACCAAATACTCAACTTTTGGTTTAGAAGAATAGCAAAGAAAATAGTTTTTTGAGTAATTAAGATAACCAATATCATCTAAATTTGATTAAGACAATTTTTTAAAATTTAATTTCCCGAAACACATTAATTAGTAGTAATTACAGTATACAGCCAAACTTAAATTCACCATTGGTCACAAAATAATCACTTCTGGTGAAAGAAACCGATGTTTCTTTCAATCTAATCTTTTCAAAAAAACTCATTAAAATCTATGCTTTTTGAAAAGTTAAAAGGTGTTTATAAAAAAAAAAAAAAAAACTCAGAATCATTGCATATAAAGGGTTTTTTTAAAGAAATGTAAAATATTTTAGTCACTAAAATATTTTTAAGTTTCAAATCACTCTTTGCTTTTTTTTTTTTTTTTTATTATTAAGAGGTATTAGTTATCTTCCTATTATAACTAATACACCATTTTAGAGAATATTTGTTTAAGATTATATTTTTTTACAAAAAAGTTATATTTTTTATTGCCTTATACCTACTATAATGTTTTACTATATTTACATAGAGGTGAAATAAAAATGAAAAATAAAATTTGATTTATAACCGGAGCCAGTCAAGGTTTTGGTTTAATCTTTGTAAAAAAATTACTAGATCAAGGACACTGTGTAGTTGCTACAAGTAGAAGTCCTGAAAAAATTATAGAACAAGTTGGTAACAATGATTCTCTTTTAGCTTTAAAAGTTGATTTATCTAACCAAAAAGAATTGGATGACGCAATGAAACAATGTGTTGATAAGTTTGGATCAATTGATATATTACTTAACAACGCTGGTTACGGACAATTGTGAACATTTGAAGAAACAAGTGATGAAGAAATAAGAAAATGTTTTGAAGTTAACTTTTATGGTACTCTAAACGCAACACGTGCTGCATTACCATATATGAGAAAACAAAAATATGGCCACATCTTTACAACAGCATCTGTTTGAGGTTATGTTGGGGATCCTTATATTTCTACTTATGCTGCAGTTAAATTTGCAACAGATGGTTGAACAGAAGCTCTTAGTCATGAACTTCAAGGATTGAATATAGGAGTAAGTTGTATAAAACCTGGAGGTTTTAGAACTAATTTCTTAGAAACAACTTCAATGGTAACTGGAGAAGATAAAATTGCTGATTATAAAGAAGCAAGAGATAAGTACTTTGATAACTTAACTAACTTCAATAAACATCAAGATGGAGATCCAGAAAAATACTGTGACTTTATTATTAATTTAACTAAAAAAGATAAAGTCCCTCCATTACACATCTTCACAGGTAGAGATGCTTATAAAATGGCAGAAGATAAAATTGCTAAAATTAAAAAAGACATGGAAGAAATTCAACAAGAAGCTACAAACTTACACGTAGAATAAAATGATTAAAAAAACCACTTTAAGTGGTTTTTATTTTAGTTAAATAGAGATTCAATATCAGGATATTCACTTATACCATTTACATAAAATCCAGTAAATTGATATACAGTTTTGCTTTTAACACTGTTTTGGTTATCTTTTGCTTTTATTGTTAATGTGTATGTACCATTTTTAAAGTTAGTAGCTGAACCAGGTTCAATTTCTATATTAACAATATCAATTGGATTTAAATCAAAGTTTAAAGAAATAAATTGTTCTAATATGACTTTAGAAACTTTATTAGAATCAAGCAAGTCTTTTTTATCGGTGATACTACTAATAATTGATCCAACACTTTTAATTTGATTTTCCTTATCAGATAAATCAAGTGGTGAGGTTCTTAAAAATGCATCCTTTAAACTTCCCTTTATTAATTTAGAATCACTTTTTGCAGTTATATCAAATCTTCTATTAATCTTTTGACCTTGAATTTTGTGGAAATTACTAATTTGTATATCATTCATATATACAAGATACTCTTCTTCTTTTATATTATTTTTTTCAAAAAGTCCTTTTATTAAAACTTTTAAATCTTCTTTGTTAAGTTCAGAGTCTGAACCTTTATCAGCAAAACCTTCTATAAAACCAAGATTTTTGTCAAAATTAGATATATCAATTATATCTTTTACAAAAACATCAAATTTAATATCTTTTGCATTTTTGTAAGAGAGTAAAATTGATGTATTACCTTGTTTTAAAGCTATAATTTTCATTTTACTTGAATCTTGATCAAAAGTAACTTTTACAATTTCTTCATTTGTTGTTTTAAATTTTAATGTTTCATTTTCTATTTTGTTTTGCACATTGACCAAAAACTCATTTGTGTCTCCAACACCAAATAATGTTTTATCTTCCACTTTTTCGATTACTGGGTCTAGTATTGTAGTCTCATTCACTTTAACTTTTAATACTGCCTCATTTTTTTGGTTATCTGCTTTAAAAATTAATTCTGTTTCACCTTTTTTTAAAGCTGTTATTTTTATTTCCCCTTTTGATTCAACTATATTTATATCAATAAAATCTACAGCAGTTTCTTTTAAAATTAAATTTTTAGCCTTTTTATTATAATTTATTGTTTTTTCTACAGTTTGACCATTAACGATATTAAACTCTAAAGTTGATTCACTAAGTTCTATATCAACTCTATTGTCAAAAACTTTTATAACAAGAGTTTCATTATTTTTTGAATTACTTGCAGAAAATTCCACATTGTAAGTTCCAATTTTTGTTGCTTTAATATGTATTGTTTTTTGTTCATCGTTGATAACAACTTTTAATGATGGGTCAACTTCAGAATGAATACTTAATCCCTTTATTGATTTGTTGTATTCAATTGTTTCACTTGAAACTACATCATTTGTTAGTTCTAAATTAATTTCTTTTTTACTCAAATTTATTTCATAACCTTCATCAATAACCTCTATAGAAACTGTTTTTGTTTTTAAAGAATTATCTGCTTCAAAAACAATATTTGTACTTCCTTTTTTCAGAGCTGAAAATTTTATTGTTTTTTCTTCTTGATAAACTTCTACTTTAACTACATCATTATCATTAGAAATTACTCTTAGATTTCTAATGGCATGACTATATTCTATTATTGTAATTTCTTTTTGCCCTTCATCTATTTTTAACTCAAGACTATCTGGAATATCTATTTCGTATTTGGATTCAGTTATATTTACTTCCATAATCTCTTCTTTTTTTGCATAAAGAGAATCAAAAGTTATTATAGCTCGACCAACTTCTATAGGTTTTAAATAAATATTATTATTATTTTGATCTATTGAAACATCAATCTTGTTTCCACTTATGTCCTTTACAATCAATTCTTTAATATTTTTATTATATTTAACAACCTTATTATTTGAATTTTGATAATCTAACAATAATTCAATTTTATTTTGTTCAAGATTAATTTCTTCTGGGTCAATAATGGTTATGCTTAATTTTTTTGATAGTTGAAATTCATTTGAATAGAAGTTGACATAATAATTACCTATTGGTGAAGAAGAACTAAGGTAAAATATTATGCTTTTATTTTCTAATTCAATTTTTATATCAATAGAGTTTGGGGTATTTTTATCCTTAACAATAAGATCAGAAACCTTATTATTAAATTTAACTCTTTTTTCAGTATCTTTATCATTTATCATAAAAATAGAGTTATTACTTATTAGATTACTTTGTGTTACTTTTGTAAAATTTATTCACATAAATATAGAAAGAGCCAATATTACAAATAATGAAATTAATATAGCCAAAGATATTAATATATTTTTTTTAACTTTTGGATTAGATATTTTTTTCTCTTTATTTGTTAGATTATCTAGTTTGTCTAAATTTTCTTTAAGATTATTATTTGGTTTTGATTCTTTTTTTATATTTTCAAAATCACTTTTTTTCTTATAATTTTTACTATCAAAATCTTCTTTTACTTTTGGGCTTGAAGGATTTGTATTATTATTAAAACTTGGTATTCATACTTTTGCATTATTTTTGATTATCATTTGGCAACAATAACAATGTTGACAAAAACCAAATAAAAAATGTTCATAAATAGGCACTTGCACATTTGTATTTCAATAACAGCTACATTGATCGCAGCTTCTGTATAAGAACTGAATATAAGAAAATGCATCGCTTATTAAATAAAACCTACCCATAACATTATGGTTATTATCAACAACATAAAATGAATTATCGTTAATTAATATGTAGTACATAATACACTCCCCAAAAAAACCTGAGAAAAATTATGTTAAAAAAAAAAAAAAAAAGTATTTTTACCCCTAAAAACTTTTATTATAAAAATTATATGTTTTTTTTTTTTTTTTGTCAAATAGCGACTTTAGATTAAATAAAAACCACTGTAAAGTGGTTTTTATTTTTCTTATTTTTTAGCACTTCATTTAAATGTAAATGTAGTAATTGTAAATATTGCAGCAAGTATTAATATTGCTCCAATTATTGGTTGTCATGTTGATGTAAAATCTTGACCGATAAAGTCACCAGGTGTAGGTTTACCAGTATCATCAAACTTAATTTCATAATGTTTATTAAACGGATTATCTCAACCCCCATTATTTCAACCCCTTGTTGCATACAAGAATAAGAACACTCCATACTTATGAGGAATAAAATAAGTAAATATTATCATGCCTTTGCTTGTTTCAAATATTTCTGGAGGTAACATAATTCCTGACAAGAATATACTAAAGAAGTAAACCATCATAATCATACCTTGACTTGATCCTGATGAACTAAATATTCCACCAAACATTGTTGCAAGAGCAATTGAAGTTAACGTAATTAATACCATTGATAGCAAGAAATATCCTCAATGAATATTTCCCATTAATTTAATTAATGTGTTAGCTTTTTCAACACTCATTGCATTAAGAATTTCTGAAAAAATGATATTAAATAACATCATAATTATAAATGACACTATTCCCGCAATTAAATACACTAATCACAATGCCGCTATAAATACACTTTTTCTAATTCCTGTAATATCAATTCTCTTTAAAAAAACTGAGTTTTTTCATTCAACTACCGCTGGGGCAAGCAAAGTCAAACAAGTCATACAAGGTAATAATGTATATGCAAAAAGAATTGCAAATTTTTCTGTACCTGGAGTTTGACCGTATTTTCCACCCATAATAAAGAAAAACATAATATTAAAAAATATTGGAACAACTATCATAAAGATAATAGATTTGGGTTCTTTTATAAATGATTTAAATAATAATAAAGATAAGTTATTGAAAATACTAATTTGTTTTTTTGCATCAAAGTTAACTTGTTTTCCAACTTTATTCATTATTTATTTTCTCCTTTAAAAAATCTATTCATAAGTTCTCTTACAGAATTATGATTTTTAATTGTATTTTCTACTGAATCATCATATCAAACTTTACTATCTTTGATAATGATAAGTCTGTCACACATTTCTTCCACTTCTTCTGGGTGATGAGAAACCAACAATAGTGTTTGTTTAAATTCTTTTGTATTTACCTTAAAAAAATCTATAATTTTAAATTGTAATTCCATATCAAGTCCTGTTGTAAGTTCATCTAAGATTACTATTTTAGGATTGTTCATGATTGAAATCATAGCATTAAATCTTTGTCTTTGACCTCCGCTTAATTTTTTAAGTGGTCTGTTAATGAATTCCTCTATTTCAAAAACTTGTTTCAGTTTTTCCTCTCACTCTTTTGTAAATTTTGGATAAACCGACTTATAAAAATCTAACATATTTTGTGCAGTTATTCCATTTGGTCAACTGCCTTCTTGTAATTGGATACCTATTTCTTGTTTGATATTGTTTTGTAAGTTAATTTTAATTTCCCCTGAATCAGGTTTACTAAATTGAGCTATCATTTCCACTAATGTTGTTTTACCACAACCATTAGCTCCCATCAAAGCTACACGTTGACCTTCTTTTATTTCTAAACTAAAGTCTTTAAAGATAATTTTTTTGCCAAACGATTTTGAAATATTTTTTACGTCAATGATTGTTTGCATTTCTATTTTCTCCTTATTAAAGAAAATATATCATAAATAAATAAACATACAAGATTTTTATTTCAAATATAATTTTTTTCTCTTGTTTTTATAAAAAATAAAAAACGCATTATAGCGTTTTTGTATTTTTAAATTAAAACTTTAGACTTATACTCATTTGTAAACTTTTCTCTAAGTTTAATTTGATGCTCTACAATTTTATTTTCAAATTCATCTTTAATGTTAATTTTTTGGTTTGAATATTCTTCTAAATAATTTTTTTTATCAAATTTTTCCAATGATGAAACCTTTTCTTTTTTATTATTAACTAAATCTGAAATCGCATTAGCTCTATCTTCTTTTGCGGTTTTAACAAATTTTTTAGTTTCTTCTCTTTTTTTATTTACAAATTCTTTTTCAGAATCTTTTAAACCTTTGTAAATTAATTTAGCTTTTTCGATTTTTTGAGTTGTTTCACTATTAATTAAATTTATTTTATCTTTTAAAGCATTTATTTTATAGATAACATCTTCTCTTTCTTTTTGAGTTTTAGACATTTTTACTAATTCATTTAATCCTTTAATTTCATTTTTAATCTCTGAAATTTCATATTTCTTATCTTCAATAAATTTTTCAACAGTAAGAACATGAGTTTCTTTTAAAGATCCCACAGTTCCTCTGCTTGAAATTAATAACATTCCATAAACCGATGTTGTAACAGCAACTCCAGAAGCAATAGCTATGAAGAATACTGCAGTTTGTCATCCATAAGGAACAGCACCCAATATAGCAACAATTGGTCCACCATGAGCTGCAAGATCAGTTATTTGAAATGCTCCTGCAATTGCTCCTGCAACCATTCCACCAAGAACATTTGAAATAATTGCTCTTTTAGGGTCTCTAATAGCAAATGGGATTGCACCTTCAGAAATACCAATAGTACCCATAATCATTGCGGAAATACCCATTCCTCTTTCTTCTTTTGTAAAGAATCGTTTAAACACAATTGTGCTCAAACCCATTGATAAAGGAGCAACTGGTATTGCAGCCGCCATTGCACCCATAGGTTCTGCAATAGGATCTGCTAGAGTAACAAGTGATGCACAAGTAACAAATGCAATTTTGTTAATTGGACCCCCCATATCAAATGATGCCATAGCACCTAACAATATTCCCAAGGCAATTCCCAATCCAATACCAAAGTTTGGACTTTGATATCCACTCTTAATTGCATTAGATAATTGTTCCATCACATAACCAATTGGTCCACCAATTACATAAATAAATAGAACAGATATTCCAATACCTGCTGTTAGAGGTATGAAGAATATTGGCATAACAGCTTTTAATGATTTGTTAACTTTTCAAGTATTAACTCACTGAACATAGTAACCAACCAATAAACCAGCAATAATAGCTCCAATAAATCCTGTTGGGGTTCTAACTTCACTCATACCTGGTAAAGGCATGAATTTAGAAGCATCATTACCAATAAAAGCACCAAGCATTGCAGGAGCAATTGCTGCTCTTCCAGCTATTGAATTAGCTATGAATCCAGCTAATATAGGTATCATTAATGTAAATGCAGCTCCTCCAATTGAATCCATTATTGCTAATGGATTTCAAGGATATCTGTTTTCAGGACCAGCAGTACCTGATTCGGGTCCTCAAATTGCTTTAGCAATTCCTATTGAAAATGCCAAACAAATTCCACCCATTATAATTACAGGGATCATATATGAAATACCAGCAAGTATATGTTGTAGAACCCCTTGTTTTTGTTTAGCAATTCCACCTTCATTGCTAAATTCAACCCCTAATTGAATGCTTCCTTTTAAAAAAGCATCGTCAAGAACCTTTAATGGTTCTTTTATAGCTCTGGCAACATGTGTTGAGTACACCAATTTCCCATTAAATCTTTCAAGATTAACTTTTGTATCCGCTGCAATAATGACTACATCAGCAGCTTCAATTTCTTTTGAAGTTAATGGGGTACCAACCCCTTTACTTCCTTGTGTTTCAACACGAATATTGTGTCCCGCTTTTGATAATTCTGATAATAGTTTATCTTCTGCCATATAAGTATGAGCAACACCAACAACACACGCAGTAATTGCAACAACATTTTTACCATCAAGGGTATTTGCTTCTTTAAAGACTTTATCTACTTTAATATCCATAAATTTAGAGAATTCTTTCGAGTTTTTAGCAGTTTTTAATTTTTTTCTTAAATCTTCAGACATAAGTTTTTTAGCAGTTTCACTTAATATATTTAAATGTTCACTTGAAGCATTTTCGGGTATTATTAATGCAATAATAACTTTTGTAGGTTTACCATCAAGTGATTCTCATTCTACATCGCCTAATGTTCTAACACAAATTATTGAAGCGCTTTTTATACCCTTTACCTTTGCATGGGGTATTGCAAAACCATCTTCAAACCCAGTTGTTCCTTCTTCTTCTCTTTTATAAAATGCCTTTAAAAGAGATTCTGATTCTGAAAAAATACCAAGTTCTTGTGCTTTATTTGTAATATATTTTAGAACTTCATCTTTTGAATTTAGTTCAATGTCTAAGAATATATTTTTGTCTATATAAATATTTTCCAAAATTTCCATTTTCCTTTCTTTTTTCTAGATAATTTTCTAAAAAAAAAAAAAAAAAAACAACCCTTTTAGCTGTTTTTTTTAAACTATAAATTTATTCAGGAAATTAGTAATTCTGATTCTCCTTCGATTGTTAGTTCGCCTTCTTCTTTTATACAAAAAGCTGAGTCACCCAATTTGAATTCTAAGTCATTTATTAAGCACTTTCCTTTAATAACAGTAAATTGGTATCATTTTAAATCCATATTGCATTTTCAAACTACCTTTTCTTTATCTACAGTTACTTTTTCTAAAGAAAAATATTCACAATCAAATTTTAAATCTTTATTGTTTCTTATAATAACATCGCTTGTATCTGGAATTGAAACATTTTTTAAACTATCTTCAATATGAAGTTCTCTAGATTTTCCATTATTATCAATTCTGTCATAATCATATAGTCTATATGTGATATCACTTGATCTTTGAATTTCATAAACAGTTACACCGGGTGTTATTGCATGTATTTTTCCTGGTTCAACATAAAGGAAATCCCCTTTATTGATTTCAACTTCTTTAAGCAAATTATTTCATTCACCATTTTTAACCATTTCCTTGAATTGGTTAATACTTTCTGCTTTATGACCATAAATTAATTTTGCATTTTCAGGACAATCTAAAATATATCAACTTTCTGGCTTACCAAGAGAATTATGTTTATTCTTTGCATATTCATCGTTAGGATGCACTTGAACAGACAAAAAGTCATTGGCAGTTATTATCTTTGTAAGTAAAGGGTATTGTTCTTCTTTTGAAAAACAAAAAATATCTTTATTTTTTTCATAAAAATCTTTAAAAGAGATATTTTCACCTTCCAAATAAGACATACCATTTTCATGAGCAGAAATAACTCAAGCCTCTCCTATATTGTTTTTTGGTATATCAAATCCAAATTCCCTAAGTTTTTCTCCCCCTCAAATTCTTTCGGAAAAGAATGGCTTAATTTTAATAATTCTATCCATTTATTCAATACCTCCATTTATTATTTAAAATCTTCAATAATTGAGTTTAGTTTTTTACCAACTCCAGCGCTTTGAACTGTATCAATAACTTCTTTTGCAAGTTCTTTGATTCCATCAATTGCATTTCCCATTGCATAAGAATTTGGAAAATCTCTAAACATTGGATAGTCATTATGTTCATCTCCAAACACATGAATATCTTCTTTAGTAAGTTTATAGTGATTTAACAAAGCGTTTAGTCCTCAACTTTTGGTTGCATCTTCTTTAAAAAGTTCTATTCTACATCCTCCATTTTCTCTTGGAAATTCTAGAGCTAATAATGATTTCTCTTCTACAATTTTTCTTACATAGTCAAGTTCTTCATCACTTATTGTGTTTGCAACAAGTACAGGAAAACTTTCATCATGATCTAGACCATCATTTATCATATGTTCTAAATCATCATATTTGTACAGAATTTGATCATTGGGAAAATGATCAAAACTTATTTTAGTCTTGTTATTAGTTAACATTTCTTGTCAATCATCATGTTTTACATAATGAACTCTAAAATCATTTGAAATACATACATCAATATTTGTTGATAAAAACTTTTCCATCAAATCTTTTATTTCTTCTTTAGAAAAATGATTTTTAGCAATGTATTCAAATGTATTTGGGTCAATCACCGAAGCTCCATTAGAACAAATTACTGGTAATTTAATATTTAAATCTCTTGCTGCAAAGTCAGCCATAAAATAATTTCTACCAGTAACAATTGTTAAACTATTATTTGAATCCTTTTGAAATTTTAATAACTCCTTTTTATTTTCTTCACTAACATTATCTCATTCAAAAATTATTGTTCCATCCATATCTGTTGCTGCTATTTTTTTAAATTCTTTCATAATTATTACTCCTTATTACAAGATTATTTTAACTTGTTTTGTAAAAAATTAATTTAAATAAAATATATTTAATATATTAGTTATAATAAATAAGTATTATGAAGAGCAAATTTTCATTCTACTTATTATATAAAATGTTTTAAAAGACAAATGGTTTAATTACTGAAGAAAATTTAATAAAAATATAACTTTGATTAGTTTTTAAAAACTAATAATTTTTAATATTTTTTCGTTGTCTTTTTAGAAAGAGGAAAAAGAAAATGACAAAAAGTTTAAAAATGCTAGAAGAAAGAATTTCAGCAAAAAGATATGTTCAAGACTTTAAATTAAGCGATGAACAAAAAACAGAATTATTAGAATCAATTAGATTCGCACCAAGTTCATTTGGTATGGAACCTTTTAGAGTTTTAATGATCGAAAATAAAGAAATTAAAGAAGAATTGTTACCTGCTTGATGAAATCAAGTTGGTGTAACTCAATCATCTGCGGTTTTGATTTGAGTTGGTTACAAAGAAGATTACTTAAAATCAACTCACTTTAAAGAACAAGTTGAAAGATCAATTCCAGCTGAATTTGAAAGCGTTAGAGAAATGATTTATGGTGGAGCTGATGGAATATTGTCAGCTCTTGAAATTACAAGAGATGAATGAGTTGCTAGACAAGCCTATATTTCATTAGGAACTGTTTTAAATACAGCACAAGAATTAGGATTAGATGTTTGTGCTTCAGAAGGTTTAGAACAAAAAGGAATAGCTACAGTACTTGAAAAACATGGTTTATTAAATTCTAAAGATGAAAAAGTTTTAGTTGGGATGTTCGTTGGTAAAGTCGATAAAGACCAAGAATTCCATCATTCATTTACAAAAGTTAGAAGACCATCAGATAAAGCTTACAAAATAGTTGAATAATTAAAAAATAACACTTTAGTGTTATTTTTTAATTCATTTCAAACATTTCCATGAAAATATCATATACTTTGTCTAGATTATTTTTTTCAGTTGAAGAAATTGATAAAAACTTATCATTTGGATCAAAATCCAATGTTTGTTTAATAATTTTTTCGTTTTTCTGAATATCATTCTTTTTACACTTATCTCTTTTTGTTGCCACGATAAAAACCTTTATTTCGTGATGCTTAAAGAAATTATACATTTCAACATCATCTTTTGTTGGTGGGTGTCTTAAGTCTACCAATTGACAAATAAACTTCAATTCATCTCTATTAGTTAAATATTCATCCATCATTTTTGCAAATGCTAATTTTTGATCATGATTTACCCTTGCATAACCATAACCAGGTGCATCCACTATTCTAAATTGTGAATTATTAATATCAAAGAAATTTAAAAGTCTTGTTTTTCCTGGTGTTGATGATGTTTTTGCAAGTTTGTTTTGATTTGTTAAAGCGTTAATAAAAGTGGATTTTCCAACATTACTTCTCCCAATAAAGCAAACCTCTGGAATATTATCCTTTAATCAACCACTTTTATTAGCAGCTGAAGTTAAAAATTTAGCTTGTTTTATCATAATGTTTTAATCTCCACTTTTATTTTTACTATTTTTGAATTTTTATAAACTCTTTTAACATGTTTTCAAACTCTTCTGTAATGTAATCTGTTTCATCTTTAATTACTTCTCTTCTTTTAAGAAGAACTTCATTATAATACTTGTTTAGTGTGTCAACAAAGTGTTGTTGATTTGCAATTCTGTTTTCCAACACTCTATTGTTGTATTTTTTTTCCAATTCATATTGTTGTTTCATTGATTCTAAGATAGTTTCTTCCATATCTAAATAACTTCTAAAATCTTGTCTTTTGATCTTTTTTAAAGTTTTAATAGAAAATAACTTCTTTTCATTTTTATTTAAAAATTTTTCTAACATAAAAAGTACCTCATCCGACTATAAAATAATTATAAAACAATTTTAGTAATTTAATAGTTTATTTTAAATTTAAACCCTTTAAATAATCATATAATTTTCAATTATATGAAGTTTTTACCAAATCTTCTAATCCTTTTTCATCTCTAAAGGTTATAAAAATAACGGTTCTTTTTAAATTATGTGATATGTCAATAATATTTTTCATATCAATAACTTCATTAAATAAAATTAATTGGCCTTCATATTCAAAAGCAATAATAGAGCTTTGTTTTGCACTTAAAATAGATATATAAACAATAACTTGAATAGTATATAACAAGTAAAAGAAAGTGAATAGAATTGATAGTATCTCTAATTCTTTAAATATTAAACAAAATATAAAGTAAATTGTAATTAATACAAACATTGGCATAAAACCAATAAAAATATATAAATTGAAAAATTTATACAACTTCTTATTTAAAAATTTATTATCTGGTCATATTAATTTCATTTTCTTAAGTCTTTTAAAGTGAATTGCAAAGAAGTAAAAAAGAGCAATGCTTGTTAAGATCATTAAACAATAACCGGTTAATACATTTCCTGTAGTTAAGTTTGAAAATATCATTATTATCTAATCCCCTTTATTACCAAGTTTTTTTACAGTTAAAAGTAAATCAAAATTATCAGTACCCATAATATATTTATCGTCGTTTATTTCTAATTGTGTTGAAAAAATTCAATTTTTCTTAAAATAAAATAAAATATGACTGCAGTAAACTATATTTTCTAAATTATATTGAAAATACTTGTCATTAAGTTGAATCATGACTCTTTTGTTTGTTATATATAAAGAACAATTTAATTTAGATTCTTTTAATTCTTTTTTATAATCAATTTTATCTTTATTATTTTTTAACTTTAATTTAATTAAATTAACTTCTTTTTGAAAAAAATAACACTTTTCATCTTTTGGTAATTCAAAATCAATTAAGACTTCTTTTAATTTAAATAGATTTTGTTGGTTTTTAAACTCCTCATTTATTAAATTGGAATTTTGTTTAAATGATTTGTACTTTCCTTTAAAAATTAAAGCTAAAATACCTGTAATAAGTACTGAGATTAACCAAAGCGAAATAATTATAATTACAATATGATCTTTTGATTCCATTTTATAAACCCCCAATACTTGTTTTATTATATCAACTATAATTTCAATAAAAATAAATACAGTTAATAAAATACTTTCTAATAAAAAAATGCTAGAAGCATTATTTTTATTAGAAAGTATATAGGTTAACTTTTTATTCATTGTTTTAGTTAATCAGTATATTTTTACAAATTAAGATCCTGCTGGAAAATGTAATGATTAACTTTGTAAGTTATTCATAAGCGCTGCAATAAAACCTTTACCTAGTTAAATTGTATAGGAAAACCCTTTAAAGGATTTTTTTTATTATATTTATACACTTTAAAACATTAATATTTGATAAATAAAAACCACTTATTTAAAGAGGTTTTGCTTTTTATAAAAATTTCTTTAATTTTATTTATTTGTTTTAAATCTGTTGCAATCTACACATAACATTTGTAAGTTTTCATAAACTGTTTTTCCACCCTTGCTTCAAGGAACAATATGATCTCCTTCCATTTTTTCAAATTGAAAGACTTTCTCGCATTTTCGACCTTTAAATCCTGGACAAATTCCTTTTTGCTCAAGAAATTTTTTTCTTTTCATTGTTTTATCAAAAGCTCTAAAACTTAAATATTTTTCATCATTTGTTAAAACGTATGGAAAAATACCAGGTTTTTTTATAATTTCTTCATCCTCCATTAATTCTTCAACTTTTGTTTGTATATCAATAAAATTAAATTTTTTATTATATGAAATATTATAAATATCTCCTCATTTTTTATTTACAGATTTTAATTCCTTTGCAAATAAGTAGCTTGAATTTTTATATCCAAAAATATCTAAAACTCAACTGACAACCTTATTTCAATGATCAATCAAATCATTTGCATTACTTTCATTTCTATATTTGTTCATATAAGATTCAATATCGCAAATTTCTTTATTTATAATATAATCAAAACTACTTTTTCATTCCAATGCTAATTCTAAAACTTTTTGTCTTCCCGCCTTTGTATCATCAAGTTCAACAATCTTGCAATCATTTCTCATGGGTTCAATCAATGCACGACAACCGTTTTTGCTTAATCCAAAATATTTTTTAGCCTCAGTAAGCCAAGTTCCTGTATAAGCTGCATTTCTCAATTCTTGCTCATTTAATTTTTCTCCAGCTGTATTTATAACTTTAAATCATTTTAATTTTTCTTCATTATTTCCCAGACAAATTCTAATATCAAGTTCATAATTCATAATTTTATTATATGTTGTGGGTAAAGATTGTTTTAAATTAGTAGCATTCATTTTCGAACCATTAAAAATTCCTTCTAAATTAAAAGAATTAACATCAGCTAAAAATTGACAAATACTTAATATTCTTTGCTGACCATCTAATACTTCATACTTTTCATTATTAGATTCTACATTTACTAAAAAAATAGTATTTAAAGGGAATTCTTGGATTACGCTCTCAATAACTTTTTGTTGTTTTTCCATATCATAAATAAATTCCCTTTGATAAGCCGGCCTTACTATTAAATTACCTTTTCAAGCCAAAACCTCTTCATCATCATCTATTTCACTTAATTTTTTATAACCCTCAAACAAATCCTTTATTTTGATTGTTCTTATATTATTATCTATTTTCATTAAATTATTTTCTCCTTTTAATTATCATTCTCATATAAGGGAAAACTTTTTTTCCATTTTCATCCTCATATCAAACATCCTCTTGTTTTCCTAATTCATTTGGAGTTGTAGAAATTCAGGGATTTCTTCCAAGACCAATAATATCAAATTGATCTGGATTTCACTTTAATAAAAACGAAATAGGAACCCCCATTGGTTCAAAATAATCAACCGGAATTTGTTTAATCTTATCAACATTTATTGCATCATAATTACAATATTTGCGATATATTTCACTTTCATTCTCATAAAGATAATTTAAAGGATATTTTTCATATCTTTTTTTAAAATCTAAATTTGTAAATCAATTATGATTTCCAAATTTTTGTAAAATATCCCCGTTTGCTGTTCTAATCATTTTCTTATCATCAAATAAAGTATCGAAAGGTACTTTATGTTTTTTTGGTTGCGTTACGCCTAATCATAATTCATTATTTTTAATTAATTTAAATATTTCTTTATAGGAAATTGCATTCATATTACCAATTATTAAAAACTTCTTCTTATTTTCAATTATTTGAGACACGAACTCTCTAAATAAACTAAATGGCGGATTAGTTATTACTATATCTGATTCTTTTAAAAGCTTTATACATTCTTCACTTCTAAAATCCCCATTAGAAGTTTTAAATCAAATAGGTTCAAAATCATAAATATCTAAATCATTTCCACCTTTGTATCTCATGCCATATGTGACTTTATTTTCATTATTATAATGTGTTGCTATTAATTCTTTAAGACCTAAGGAAGAAAACATTTTATGAAAATACAATCAAAATTGACTTGATTTTTGTTCAAAATCATTTGGATTTTTATTTTTAAAATATTGATTTGCAGTAGACAATAATTTTGAATCATTCTTCAATACAGCTTCATCTAACATTTTTTTTCATGTTTTTGATCCAAAAAAATCCTTAAATAGTTCAGGATCATCACAATTACATAAAATTGTTTTTCCCTTAAAGTTATCCCAATAATAAGACATTTCCGATTCAATTGTTTCATAAGTAGTGTAAAATTCATCATTTTTTATTTTTTTTGCATTTGCCAAATTTTGTTTCATTAAAAATGTTCACCCCTTAATATTTAATTAAACTATCATTAAAAACAATTTAATTATATCATTTACATTATAAAAATAGATTTTTGAAGATAATTTATTTAGGCAATATATTTGCAATTTTAAATTGATAAAATTTTTACATATTATTTTTTTAAAATACATTGTTTATTATACATTCAAATATTCATTTATTTATGCTGTTAAATTGAAAAAAATTCCTTTAATTGCTCTTTTAAAAATAATTCAAAAGCTCTAAATATAATTTGTATATACATTTAATTCTTTTCATCTTTTTGTTTTTTATAAAATACATATTTATTGCTTAAATGATCTATACTATAATGCTCAAAAATTCTTATATAATGATGAGTAAATTTTTGATTCTTCAATTTAAAAAAATTATTACTTGAAAATTTGTTTAACATGTAATTTAGCATTTTCTTTTTTATTTATTTTTTTGATTTTTTCAATGTGTCTTAATATTACTTTTTTGATTTTTATCTTTCATAAAAACCTATTATTAAAGTCTTAATTTATTTATCTCTTAAACACAATCCTAAAATTCTTAAATTTTTACATATTTTGTTTATGTATTATTCTTTTAAATTTACTTCAATTTTTAGGTCTTCCACCAACATAGGTTTCGTATATTTCAATTTGACTACTATCAGAAAATTCAACATATTCATTTAACATTATTCTAATTTTATGTAACATTCTCCAAGTTATAAGATAACTACGCTCCAAATCCAGGAACATTTCTTTAGCAGATAACCTATTTTTAGATATTTAAACTAAATATATAATTTTAAATTAATCTAACAATTTAATATTAAAATTATAAACTATTATTTTTTTAAATATTGAAGCTGTTGAATAACATTTAGTAAAAAAAACTTTCACCTTTATCTCTTAAATAAAAATAATTGAATTAAAGTTACATTTAAACTTTTTTTTTTTTTTTTCTAATACAAAACTAGAACAAGATTTTTTACTATTAAATCTTGTTCTAAATTGATTTTTAGTCATTTTTTCAATAATTTTATCTTCATATTTATTTATTTATTTATTTATTTATTTATTTATTTATTTATTTATTATAGAATAAATAAAGTTATAAATTGTATAAATAACTTTTTATTTTTAAAATTAAACATCAAATTTAGAAAACTGTAATTCTAAATTTTTCAAGAATGCTTGACGTTCTTCTAAAGTTGAGGTTGCAAGACCTTTATAAGTTTGAATGATTGGATTATACAAACCTATTTTTCTCATAACTTGTGCTGTAATTGCATCATTGTGTTTTTTTGTTTGGTTTGTTACTACTTCTCACATATCTCCAAGAGATGTTTCAATAATAAATGTTTTTTCAATATTTATTGATGGTTTTCAATCAACTGGATTGTTACCCTCTTTAATCAATGTCCCAATAAATACTCTATCAAAGAATCCTTTTAGGATTGCTGGCATTTCAAAGAAGATTATTGGATAAATAATAACTATTTGATCACATTCGTTTTTTAATACTTCAGTGAAGTGTTCTAAGTTCGGATCATATTCAGCATAACCAAAAGCTTGAAACTCTTTTTCTGAAATAACAGGATTAAATTTCATTTCATTTAAATCCCATACTTCATATTGCTTATTTGCTTTCTTTAATCCTTCAATTACAGAATCTGCAATTGCATGGTTAAAACTTTTTTGTTTTGGATTCGCTATTACAATAACTGTTTTCATAATATTACCTCTTTGCTAACAAAATAATAATACACTTTTTAGTGAAATAAAAAAAGTAGGTAAACCTACTTTTTAACTCCCTTTTTAACGTTTTGTAATCTTGATTCTAATTCAGGGTCTTTTTTATTTGGTTTTCTATTACCATTATTTGATTTGTCTCAGTTATTTAAAACTGGTTCCATATCTTCAACTCTTGATTTACCATCATTTACTCAAACGTATTTTGATTCATAATCTGGATCATTTAATTTGTCTAAGTTATATTCTAACTCTCTTTCAAATAATCCACTTCTTACAATTCCTTTGTCTTTTCTTATTTTAGCTGTTTCAGTTTTTTTAGCTTTTGCAACAGCATGTTTATCAGCTGCAATAGCTGCATATCTTGGTTGACGGTTTTGGAATTCACTTCTGAAGAATTTTCATCAAACAAAGTATCCAACACCAGATAATAATAAAACTAATAACACTGCCAATAAGATAATTAATCATAACGGCATTGTTCCAGGAATAAATACTGTAAGTTTTGAATTAATTGAGTTAATTGTAACTCCAGGTCTAGCTGATTGTGCACTAACAGTTATATCAAGTGCTTCACCAGATTTTCCTCCAGTAATAGCTAACTTACCTGTTGTATTATCATATGAATAAGTTGCACTAGAAATTTCTGTACCTTCTTCATAAGTTGTCAATGGAAGATTGACAGATACTGAACTAAACATATTATAGTTTTCAACTTGGAAAGTTTTTACTTGCCCTTCTTTAATTCTTAAAGTAGATCCAAGACCTTTAACTGAAATCGTGCTGCTAACAACATTTAAACTATCTTTTACATCAAAGTCATATCCACTACCAGTAAATCCAATTCTTTGCTTTCCAGTTTTTGTTGCTTTTAGTTTAACTGTTGTATCATTTCCATTTGATGTAGGAGTTCCAACAATTTCATATCCACCAGTTACTTTAAAATCACTTGGCACATTTTTCATACCAAGTAATTGGTAATCAAATTCTTCACCTTCAAATATATCTCCTTCAATTCCTTGAGTTAGGAACTGACCAGTAACAACAGTGTTACCAATTTGATCAAATGATATTTTAAAGTTTAATGATTGATTTTGAACTGAACTTTCTAATAGAAGTCCTTCTTTTGGTTTTGCAACAGCTTCAATTATTTTTTGATCTGATAAGTCAATTGAGTTTGATCTTACAACTTTTAAATTATTTCCTAATTGTCTATCAATATCATCATATATTTCAGCTAATTTATTCGGATCAGTAATAACTTCTTTTTGAACTTTAACTCTAGTTGAGATTGTTGCTCCATCTTTTGAAGTAAAGATTGAAGAATCTGAATTTGATACTATAACACTCCCTGAATTTCTAACAAATTTAGTATTAATATCTAATTCTATTTCTTTGTGTCATCCATTAAAATCATTACTTGTTATTAATCCATTAAATGATTTAGCATCAGGAAGAATTTGTAAAGCTTCATTTAAGTTTAAGTTCCCATTTGAACTTTCAACTAATGCAAATGCTGTTTCTTTTCTGGCACCAGCTGCATTTATGTTATTTGTTAAAGCCTTTTGAACTCCATTAGTTATTTCAACATAACTTCTTGAGTAACCAATTTTACTTCTATCATCTTTTACAAAGTAAGTTCCATTTTTTCCTTCATATGAAGTTGAAAATGAAATATCAGCAGAAATTAAAGTTTCTGTTAATTTTAATTCTTCATCTCCTGAAATTCCACTATATATTTGTTTACCTTGTTCTGAAGTTATTGTTATTGAATCTCCATTAACGGTCATATCAGTAATATTTTTCACTCCATTAACTGTTTTAATAGGCTCACCTAGGTTTGCTTCGGTCAAGTTTCTATCAAGTACTTTATTTTCAATTTTATAAATCTTGTTTCCAATAGCAACAATAATGTTTTCACCATCCAATTCACAAGCCGCAGTTAGACCACTTATTTTCATATCAATAGTAGTTATACCAATAGTTGCAATTAAATTAGTTCCTCCTGTAACTGAGTTTTGAATTAAGTACTAGCTTCCCCCAGAATATGTAGAAACTTTTTTAGGTTTTTCTCCAGCATCTAAATTTGATGTTTGCAAGTTAGATTTAACTGTTTGAGGTGTTCCATTTAAATTAATTATGTTTGCATAAGCATTGTTAGACATAATGTACATTTTAGAAGTAGCATCAAAAAATCCAGAGTCGAATTTTCCATTACTTAAACTAGTCCCAGCAACACTTTCTATTATTGGATCATTATAAAGATAAGTTTCTTTTATACTTTCTTTGGTTAGTGAAAAACTTTTTAAAATAGAATTACTTGGACTATAATATGATCCAAAATACAATACATCATTAACTACAGCAACTTCTGTATAGTTTGATTGTAAACCAGTAATTAAATCATGTTTTTGTAAATTAGCATTTTCATCTAATAAATAGATTGAAATTGTAGATTTACTTGAAACAATAAAGTATTCAAAAGCCTTATCATCATAATCAGACTCCCAAACCGCAAAACCTTCTCCAGATTTCACAATATTTTGTAGATAATCATCACTTG
Organism: Spiroplasma monobiae MQ-1; assembly: GCF_002865545.1. NCBI lineage: Bacteria > Bacillati > Mycoplasmatota > Mollicutes > Entomoplasmatales > Spiroplasmataceae > Spiroplasma > Spiroplasma monobiae. The sequence continues at coordinate 552,989 of NZ_CP025543.1, forward strand.
CTCAAGCATTACCTGATGCAAAGTTCAATAATTCTTGTCTTTGATTAATACTAAATGCAGAAACACTTAAAGTAACAGGTACAGATATACTTAATGTTCCTAAAATTGTTAATAATTTTTTCATTGTAAAATTATCCTCCCTTATACTTATTTTTTGTTTTTTTCTTCTCTACGTTTAGCTTGTGCAATTTTTGCAGCTTCTTTACCAACAGCAGATTTATAGAAACGTTTACGTGAAATGAATCACATTGACATAATTACAAGTACAATGATTGAAATTCCACCAAACGCTAATATTGGTGTAACTCATCTAGGCATTGAACTTGGTGTTTTTAAACCATAAACTGTTATTTCAATAGTGATGTAGTTTCATTGTCCTTCTTTTCTAGATTCAAAATCAGACAAAGTATTTGCAGAAGTAAACGCTCTATCAAATAATCTAACAGTCATTTTTGATGAGTTAGCTTTTAAGTCATATCTCATATCACTTATTAAAGCAATTCCCAATCCTGGATCTAACATTTTATGTTTGTTAATACGGTTTTGAATTTGAATTAGGTTAGCACCTAATTCATTACTTGTTGTTAATCCAATTCCGTTAAATTGAAGTTTTTCAACTTCTTTTGCTTTTGCATCTAAATCCAATTTATTTTCTGGTGAGAATTTTTCTGCTTCTGAACCAAAAACGTTATCGTCTAATTTCATTTTAACTTTTAAAGTTTTTAATGTTATATAACCATTTTCAGAATCATTTTCATTCATGAAGAAGAAACTATTATCAATTCCGCCCTTAGGTTTAATTCTAATGTTATCTAATGTGTAGTTTCCATCTGCATCCGGTTCTGCATTAATTGCAAACCCTCAGCCATCGCCTTCTCATTCCTGACCACCTAAGAATCAGTCATTAATTTCTCATTGACTATTTGAAAGTTCTTTTCACATAACATTTTTTTCAAATCCTTTTACAGATTCTAATGAATTTTGAATTTGATTATAAACTCATCCAACAACACTATTAAAATCATCATAACCTTCAAGAACATAACCTTCTTGTCAAGGTGAAATTTCGCTTAAGTTATATCTATTTGTGTAATTTGTATTAACAGCTTGCATTTTAGAATTTCTAAATCTTGATGTATTTGAACTATCAATATTTTTAATTTCTACTCTACCACTTTCGTTAATTTCACCAAATTTATCATCTGGAATCAAGTACTTATCTACTATATTAATTTCATAGTCAACACCAATTTCTGAATCAGCAAACATAGCAGAGACTTTCTCATCACTAACAACATTTCCACCAACCGATGAAATTGCTTTGTCAAGTTCAAATATAAGATCTTTTTCATACTCTTCACTTCCATTTAAAGGAGTTGCTCTTGTATAAGTATAAGGTTGAGTAACCATATTTCTAAGATCGTATTTTTCAAAAACCCTTGAGTTGAAAACCCCATTTCCATTAACCTCATTAAATGAATATTTTAGATAACCCTCTGAATATACAACTGAGTTCGGTAAAATTCCGTAATTAGTTGATACTACAAGTTCATCCAAACTTGAATCCAAGAATAATATTTTTCTAGCTTCACCATTAGTAAAGTTTCTTGGATCTTTGTATGAATATTGGTAAATAGAGTTAGGTGTTGTAACAACTAAATTGTAATTATTATTAACATCATCTTTATATGAATAAAAACCATTTACATTGTTATCTTCATAATATACTTCACCATTCATAGTTTGACTAAATGATTGTGGTTGTAAATCAAAAAGCTTCTCCATTTCATTTCTTTCATTTACAAAGTAAATAGCTGATTTTGTGTTTTGTGAAGTACCCTCACTTGCTGCAATAATGCTATATTGTGTATTTGCATAATCCAATGTGTGTTCTGTGTTTGTAATAAAGTTTATTGATTGATCATCTCTTTTATTAGAAAGAATATTATCAGTCATAGTTAGATCAGAATTCAAACTAAATGAATGAAACTTATTATCTTCTCTATTAGTAAAATTTAAAGTAACTTTATTATCTCCCCCCATTGAAAAACTTGAATTTGTAGGATTATAAATATTACCAAATTCATATGTAGAACGTTTAACTAAATCTGAGGAATTTTTTATTATATCACCATTTTTTGAATTATCCTTATCTCCAGATATTATAGCTTTACTTAAGTCAAATCTATCAACAGCATAATTCAAACCGCCATCTTTATGATAATAATTATAGAATACATAGATACTGTTATTTTGGTCAGAATTTGAAATTGATCTTGTTGGTGAATAAACTTTTAAAATTTTATCTCCGTTTTTATAATTTGGGTTTAAATCCAAGTTTAAAACTACTTCAGAAGCTGCATCAGGACTAATATCAATTACTTTAATTTTTCCTACATTACCAATAACATCTTTAGTTGCATAACTCATATATTTTGTTTTAGTACCATTTAAAGTATTGCTTTGTTTATAAGTAGACATAAAAGAAGCTGCAGCAGTATTTGCTCCAAGTGAACCATTGAAATCTAAATCAGTTACAACATTTGAAAATCCCTTTTCAGGATCATTTTTAATGATAGATCCACTTACATTATCGTTAGTAACGTTATAAATAATATCGTTTTTAGTATCTCCATCACTATATTTGTAAGTTGCTACAATATTTCTAGCATCAGTATTTCCTATTTCTGCTTGTGCAGCAGTTTGAATACCATAATTTGTATTTCTTTGAGCATTTAATTTTAATTCTTCATTACCTGGTGCTAAACCTGTAAATAAGTTAAAAACATCACTATTAACACCTTCTAATTTAGCTGCTGCTCTAGTTCCAAAAATATCTAAAACACCAGTTTGTTCCGCCATTAAAGCAACTGGTTGAGCTGATATAGTGATTCCACCTAGTAAAGTTAATAAAGTTTTCATATTTTGTCCCCTTTTCTTAAAGATTCTACTTTTTCAATCAATTAAATTATCAATTTAATTTATAAGTCAATAACTTAATTCATTGAAAAAGTGCTATATACGCTTTCTATTTCCATCATAGTATATATGCATACTATACAAAATATTATAGTGTAGAAAGAGAAAAAAGAATACCAAAAAAGTAAATATTTTTCATTTTTCTAAAAAAAAAAAAAAAAAAACTAAATAAATTAGAATTAAATTTATTAAAAATCTTTTATTAAAAAAACAGATATTAGTAATTATCTGTTTTTTTCTTTTATTTCATAATTGTCAATACTTGTTTTTGCACTTATTAAACCAACAATAGATCCTATTGCTAATACAGCTGAATTAAGTCCTATAAAGACCGCCAAGAGACCTAATACAAGATTTGATAAACTATCTCCTATATTGATGCTTTTGGCTATTATTAAAGGTAGTAAAGAAATAATAAATAAACTTAACCCGAAAACAAGCGATAACAAATAACCTATTCTTTGTTTATAACTTTTTCTTGAGTTAATTAAAGTTAAGTTAAATATTAAAACAAAATAAGCTATTAAACAAATAATTAAAACAAGTCATCCTATTGAAGTAATTGAGTTAAGTGTTGTATTTGATATTTCTTTAAGTCATTCCCCTAATTTTCAAAGTAATTCATATCCTTTATTAACAAAGTCTTTTAAAGTTATCATGATAATTGAAAATATCATGACAGGCATTAAACTAGTTAAAAGAAGATAAATACCAGTTTGACTTAAAGTCTTAGAAAATCTAATCATTTTTTTCTCCTATTAAATATGCTTTTTTAATAGGTACCTATTACATTTTTAAACTATACTCTTTTAAATAAAAAATAAAACCCCTATTAAGAGGGGCTTATTTTAATTATTATCTAAAATTAATTCTTACATTCATTCTAGCTGATCCGTAAATACCTTTATTTATACCAGCTTGGTTTCTTGTTGAGAATAAAGTGAAATTTAAACTCTCATTATTAGCTATTGCTTTGTCAATATCTTCTTGTGTTGCAAGTCTGTATATATTCAATTCTTCATCAAATACATAGAAAGGACTGTGATCAATTCCTTCTGTTGCGAAATATAGAGCATTGTATCTGCTACGAGCTGAAATACGATAAGAAATAATAGTTGTTGTGAAAAATCAAACAAATTCCAAATCATTTTCTGCTTCTTTAGAAACTTCAACCAATCATTCAAAATTATTGTAAGTGTTTAAATCACCTGGATGGTGATGAATTGTTGAGTAAACATAAGCTTCTCCAACAACATTGTTCATCAATCCTAACTCTGTTGGCACTATTTTTAATAGTCAAGTTTCTTTAGAAGCTCCATTTTTTCCACTTATATCATCATCATTCGCTTCTCTACCATCCATTACATTTATCATGAATTCAACTTGAATTCAATTAGTTTGAATAGAAATATTTTGTTCTTTCATTAAAATTCTTTGTATTGAAGTTGTTGCAACACCACTTTTATAGTATTCTAAATCAAAAAGAAAATACCCTAATTGTTGAGTTTCACTATAACCATTTAAAGTGGAAAGATCAACTTTAGTTTCTTGATTTTCTTTTATAGTTTCTATTGCCACCTCACTAATTGGCAAAACTGCTGAGGTTGTTAAACTTAGTGAAGCAATTAAACTTAATAATTTTATCACTTTGGTTTTTCCTTTCTTTCAACTACCCACCCTACCAACCTTGTAGTTACTTTTATCATAAAACTAATTATGGATTTTTTACTTTTTTTATAAAAGTGTAAAAAATAATATAAAAAAAAGCCCAGAGCGAGCTCTGGACTAAAACTATTTAAGGGTAAAATAATTTTAAATTTAACAACTTGAATTGTTCTAGGTACTTATTTGCTTTTTTCAAAGCTCTTTACAAGTAGCATTAACTTGTAGTTTCCTGATCCCGCCCTTACACCCTTTAATTTCTTTTAATAAAGAAATTAACTGGAAACTTGGAGATTTTCAACTGAATTGATAAGTTGATAAAATCAATACCTTTTAAACTAATTCATTTTTTATTCCCTATTTGCTATTTTTGAAATACGTTATTTTTCGTAAGTTGAATAACAACATCTTACATTTTTATTATCAATTATTTTTAAAAACTATCAACAAAAACACTCCATTATAAAAGGTTTTTTATCTTTTTATATTTATTTTATTTTTGATGATTCTTGTATTTATTTAAATAATTTGATATATTTATATTGTCTATTAATTCATTAATAGACACGTTGTTGTAAGCCCTCCCAAAGTTTATAATAACTTACAGGGATTTATTCTTTATTATCTATTTCGTTAATCTATTGGTTAGAAATGTATATAATACTTCAAACAAACAATAGTGAATCTGATAATATAATAGTTTCCCTTTTGAAATTCAACCCATTTTTAATGGGTTTTTTTTATTTTCAATAAGAAATTATTTAATTTTGAAGTAACTCAAATAAGCTTTTTAATTAAAAACCTATTCTTAAACAACGCTTTAAACTATATTTTTTTATTCCCGAATTGTACAAATGATTACATGTCTTAGTAAAATATGTAATACCTTTGACACGATTATTTTAATACTTTAAATTTAAAATGCAAAGTTTTGGTAAAAACTTCTCTTTTATAACCCCTTAACAAAGGGGTTATAAAGAATTTTAAAAAAGTTTAAAAAAAATTGATCTTGAATTTGATCAATTTTTTAAAAATCATAAGGAAAGTTTAACTTCAAGAATTTAGCTCATCCAGGATTTGGTGAGTGATTTGGATATATTTCTAAAAACTGTTGTTGAGCTGTTTCATAAGTCGGTGCAATTATTCTTTTGTTTCTTACCATATACATAAAGACAATACTTGCACTTCTGTTAATACCTCAAACACAGTGAACATATATTTTTTTATCTTCAATGTTGTTTTCTATTTGTTTAATTGCATCAAGTATTAAATCTTCATCCATATCGTCAATAAACGGATAATCTTCAAAGTCATAATAAATAGTTTTTTTATCTTCTGAAATAACTTTGTTTTCCCCTTCTGGAGCATTTAATTCAAAAAAGATTTCTTTTGCACAACTTATTATCAAATCTGAATCAGTTGGAGCTGAATATCTATCTCCTAAATATAAATTTGCAGCAATTTTTTTACTCATATTTTTCTCCTTTATTTTGTTTACACTCAAAGTGGTAAGAATTTAGATATAAATTCTTCTCTTGTATCTATAAATAAACAATCATAGTTTGTAATACTTTGGTTTAATAAATTTTTATGTTCTAGGATATGAACAAATATGTTTATTTGTTCATCTGCTATTTGGTCTAGAAATACTATTGGTCAATGTTGTATGCTTGGAAATAATTGTGTTAATCCAAGATTGCTTGGTTGATCAAGATAACTCTCAATTAACCTTGCTTTGTCTTCTTTTTCCTTACCAACCAAATTCAAATAAAAGCTTAAGTTATTTTGATTATTTGCTTTTACTAATCGATCAATTCCATCAAAAGTAAAGAATAGATTTACAAACTTATAGTTTCCGTTCAAATAATGCACTTTGTACACATCTTTTAAATTATAAGATTGACTTCCATCAGTTACTAGCACATCTTGAGGTGCATAGAACTCTATTTGGCTACAGCTTTTTTCATTTAAAATTGTATTTAAGTGTTTTAAAAAATTATTAATTTCCATCTGTATTTACCTCAAAATTATTATAATAAAAAACTAGCCTAGAGCTAGTTAAATATTATATAAATATTACTTTTAATTGGTTGGCTAATACCAATTTAAATAAATACTAAGTAAAAATGTAATCTGTCTGCTATAAACTTTTTTAAAGCTTATATATTTATTTAGAAATTACCTTATATTTCATAAAGGTCAAAACAAAAAAACCCTTATGAACCACAGTTAAATCTTAATACTTTAAAATTATTGGCTATCTGATTTCAAATCCTAAGTACCTTGAAAAATTAAGGTTTGTTTAAATTAGATTATTAAATCCCTACCTTTGATTTAAAGGCTCTTTTATTTTAACAATTTAAAACAAAAAGTATGTAGCTTTGAGCTATGTTGAAAAATTTTTAACAAACAAAAATTAATTTTATTAAAAAAAACTTTTATTCAAGCATTTAAAAGTAGTTTTAGAATTTTAAAGAATGGAATTTTACCTTACTTTTGTTTAAAATAAAATAGAAGGATTAATAGAAATGAATTATAAAAAAAGTTTAAGAAAATTAAAAAATTACCATTACAATTGGTTGAATATAACACTTATGATAATTTTATTTCCAATAGTAGTGCTTTTGTCTATGTTTTGTGCAGTTGTATTTGTGCCCTACTTATTTAAATATCCCAGAAAAGGTAAATATAAGGGTTTTGAATTTAATAGTTATGAACATTTAGAATATGATTTGAAAGAAAAGGATATTAAAAACTTTAATATTAAAAAAGAACAAATAAAAGAATTTAATATTGGAGTTTTAAAAGAACAAATAAGTTCTTTAATGGTTCGAAATAAGGATAGTAAAAAATGAGTAATTGGATTGCATGGTTTTAAAAGAAATAAATACATGGGTTTAAGACAAATCTATCATTTTTATGATCAAGGATACAACTTACTTACATTCGATGGTTTTGCACATGGTTCAACTTATGGAAAGTATTCAGATTTTGGTCTTACAAATTCTAAAGTATTAAATGATGTTATTAAGTGAGTAAAAGAATCTTTTGAAGTTGAAGAAATTGGAGTGATTGGAACAAGTATGGGTGCAACAACTGCTCTATACTTTGCAAAAAAATATTACCAAGAAAATAAAGTTGATTGATTAATTGCAGATTGCCCATTTTCTCAAGCTGTTCCACAAATCAGATTTTTCTTACAAAAATATATGGTATTGCCTTGATGATTTATGTCATTAGGAATTAACTATAACTTTAGAAGATATGCAAAAGCAAGTATTGGTCAAGTTGATCTACTTGATGGTCAAGAAAAAATAGATGATTTAAAAGTATTGTTTATTCATGGTAAAAAAGATGATTTTATAATGTATCACAATACAGTTGTGTTACATCACTTAAAACATGTTTCAGAAACAATTAAAAACAGTGAAATCAAATTATATGATAATGCATCTCATTCAAGCAGTATGCACAAAAACATGGATGACTATATACAAACAACTATTAGCTTTGCTCAAAAATAAAAAAAACTTCTCAATTGAGAAGTTTTTTTTATTTTATCCTTAAATCATTTTATAAATAACATCTTAATAAAAATTTAGAAATTTAACATAAAGACAAGTTGTATTGTACTATTACTAATAATACTAGAACTAAAACTTAATTATTAAATGACGCTAAGTAATTATTTTGATACTCTTTTTAATGATAATTTAGCTTGATCTTTACTGTCATCGATTGAGATAACGTATCCATCCATTTGTTGTCCTACAGTAACGTAGTCAGCAACATTTGTTACATATGCATCAGCGATTTCTGAAATGTGGATTAAACCTTTGTAGATTTTTCCATCAATTTCAGCATCACAGAATGCACCAAAATCAACTAATTTAGTAATAGTAATACTTACAATTTTTCCCATGTTTATTTCTCCTTACCTACATAACTATAAACTATTTTTGTACTTTATTTTGCTTTTTCTATAAAAAAAATAAAATATTTTCAAAATAAGGATATTTAGAAAATATTAAAGTTTAACTATGCTTTTAAATTTTTAAATATTAAAACTTTTCTTCTTTATTTGATATAAGGGTATATAAAGAATTTATAAATCCAATTTTAAACTCATCTTTTTTTATTACGAGCTTTCTTTTTCAAAAATTTATAATGTTTTTTACACATCATTCCTGTAGAAAAAGATTTGTAGCCCTTGTTTAAGCATCCACTAACTGGACAAGTACTAATTTTCATATAATTATTCCTATCTATTTAAAATCATTAGATTTTCAAATTTTGATATAATTCATATGTATAAAAGCTTTTTATTCCTAGAAAGTTGTTAAATTTTTTTCAGATTAATATTACATAGATACTTTTTTTGATTTGTAATTTTATTTTTGCAATACTATTCTTAACTGTGGTTAATTAAAACCTATCTTTATTATATGTTGCAAAGATAGGTTTTAATATAGTTAAAATGGAAGTCAAAAATTTTTTAGTTACAAATAAAATATTTTTACTTATTTAAAGGTAAAAGAAAGTCTTTATTCTTTTTATAATAGTCATCATCTTGAACATAGTAAAGATCGATTCAATCATCTGTTCTTTGAACATCTATTGATTTAAAAGAAGATTCTAAAGCATTTAAAAGTGGGTCCATATTACTTGCAAGAACCATTGCACTTATTGAAGTTTGTTCGATAATTTCATACATATCTGCAAATTTAGGGTGGAATAAGTAAGCTTGAGGATTATAGTGAACAAAAGGTAAAAATAAGATATTGCTAATCTTAATAGTGTCTATAATATGGTTTTCTGCAATATATTGACTTAACCTTTCACCAAGTGGTTTGAAGTAGTCTAAAACATGCTTAGAGCCATTTTTAGGCATAACTTCGTGTCAATAAATGTCATCATCTTCTTTATCAATTATGCTAAGTGAAATTATGTTTATATAATCTTCTTTTCCATATGCTAAAAAAATGAAGTCAAATGATATATTTATATAATCTTGAATTGGATATAGCATTATTAAAGTATTTTTATTCAAACCCATAGTTGATTTAATAACTTCTCTCATTAATTTTACCCTTAAGATCATATCTGTTATTTTGTTTTCATCAGTTTCATAACCAAGTAATATAAAAAACCTTGAACTAAATAAGGTTTTTAATTCTTTATCAGCTATTTGCATAAAATAATCAAGTTTAAATATACAAATAGAGTGAATTAAAGCATTATCACTAAATCAAACATTTTGATTCTTAAAAATTAAAAGCTTTTCTTTTTCTATTTTTACAAGTTTTAAGAATTTTTTTGAAGTTGATCTTCTTTTATTCATATAAAAACCTTACTTTCATTGTCTTTATTATACCATTTTTAAAACTTGCTTTAAATATGGTCAAATAAAAAGTACTTATTAATTAATAAGTACTTATAGTAAAATATTTTTATTTAATCATTTAAATGGTTGTAAAAATTAAGTACAACTTCTATGTTTCCATGGATACCTTTACTAATTCCATATTCACTTGCTCTAACTCTTAAAATTAAATTGATGCTTTCTCCTGGCTTTAAACTAATTTCTTTTAACTGTTCATCATAAAGTTTTTCTCCTGTTTCACTTATTAAATAATTAGTATATTCAAATGCTCCAAATCTAAATACAGATAGAGGATTTTCAAGAGCTCCATTATAGGCTTCGCTAATGTATTTTTCAAATACAAATTCAGCTATTTTCATATCTAAAGTCGCTTCATTAAGTCTGTCATATATTTTTACATTATCATCAATTTTTAAATCATGATCTAAATGTTTTAAAATAAATGTAACATTAGCAGAACCTTTAAATCCATTTGCATTTCCTAACTCATTTGTAGATATTCTAACTGTAGAGTAAGTAGTTTTAGCTCCATTTGCTCCAGATGCATCTGCATCTGTAAGCAATTCTCCTGTAAAGTCATTTATAATATAATCAACATTAAAGAATTGATAATCAGCATTTTCATAACCAGAAAATTTTAATGCACTTGCATAAGTTCTTAAAATTAAAATATTATAAGTGCTTGCATCTGCAATATAAAGCCCATTTTGACTATGAGTAACTGGTCTAAAGTCACCAATATCAAATGACTCTTCTAAATTTTGATTGTTTGAAATTAAAGCTAAAGGAGTTAAACTTGTAGCACTTAAAGACAAACTCCCTATTAAACTTAATAATTTTATCACTTTTGATTATTACCTTTCTTTCTCAACCCACCCAACACCCTAAATTATTTGTTAGTTGTTATTTTCATTAATATTCAATTTTACTTTTTGATTTTATAATAAACTAAAAATATTTAAAAGCCAACACAAAAGTGTTGGTTCATTTTTAAAAATCGAAGTTATCTGGATCTGGACCATCTCTGTATTCTTCAATTGTTGAAAGCAATTGCATATCTTCGTTTGTTAATTCAAAGTCTTCTATTTGAATATTTTCAATTACTCTTGAAGGTTTTGAAGATTTAGGAATTATTACATAATCTAATTGAAATGCTCATCTTAAACAAATTTGAGCTTCACTTTTTTTGTATTTTTTAGCCAATTGCTTTATTTGATCAATTTCAAAACATTTTCCTCTAATCATTGTTCCTCATGATTCAACAAGTATATCATTTTGTTTACACATATTTACAACTTCTAAGTTTTGTAAAGCTGGGTGTAATTCAAATTGATTAATAACTGGTTTTATTTTACAAATTTCTAAAAGTTCTTTTAAGTGATGTGCTTGAAAATTACTTACTCCAATTGATTTTACTTTACCTTGTTCAACAGCTTCTTCTAATGCTTTTCAACATTCAAGTCTATTTTCTGTTGGTCAATGTATTAAAAGTAAATCAATATAATCTAACTCAAGTTCTTCTAAAATTTCATCAATCGCTTGTTTTGCAAGAAGATAAGAATGATGAGAGTTTCATATTTTAGAAGTAATAAAAACCTCTTCTCTTTTTACATTACTTTCTTTTAAAGCTCTTGCAACTACTTTGTGATTATTATAAACAGTTGCTGTGTCAATGTGTCTATAACCACTTTCAAGAGCTGCTTTTATAGAATTTAAAGTTTCATTCTCATCTGTTAATTTATAGGTTCCTAAACCTATTTGAGGGATTGTTAATCCATTATTTAATTTTAAATTTTTTTCTAATACTTTATTCATGTTCTTGTCTCCTTTTATAAAGTATCTTTATTATAAGTCTTTAATGATGTAAAAATGATTTTAAAAATTTTTAATTAAAACCTCATTTATTTTACCTCTATTTTCACTTTTTGAATTAATCATTCTTGACGCCTTTACTATTTTAATATTATATTCTTTATATATTTCTTTTATGAAGTCGGTGTCGTGATTGGAAACTATAAAGTAAGCCCCAACACCATCTATATAATTGCAAAAATCCCTTAAAGCAATTTGCCCTTCTTTTCCAAAAGAATCCTTATTATAACTTTCAAAAGTATTTTTATTTATTTTGTCATATGGAGGGTCCAAATAAACTAAATCATCTTTTTTAATTTTATTTTTAAAATATTCAAAAGATTCATTTGTTATTTCTATTTTATTTAAATATTCAGAAACTTTTTTTATATTTTCAATGTCATAAATTTGTGGTGCAATTTCAGATTTGTTTCAAGGAACATTAAACTTATTATTAGCATTTTTTCTGTAAAGACCATTAAAACAGGTTTTATTTAAAAACAAAGTTCTAGCAGCATTCAAGAAAATATCTTTAGAAAAATCTTCATCTGAGTATTCTCTCAATTTATAATAAAAAGCTTTTGGATTTTTATTATACTCAATTCTGAACAACTCAATATTATCAATAATTTTTGCATAATTTTCTCTAACACATTTATATAAATTAATAATTTCCTCATCAATGTCATTAATTAATGCATTTTCATTTTCATTGTATAAAACCAATGCACCCCCACCTAAAAAGAGCTCAAAATATTTATTATATCCCTTAGGAAATTCATTATTAATAACTTTGATTAATTGCGTTTTACCGCCCGCCCACTTTAATATAGGTTTAGCCATTAATTACCTCCAATTAGTTTTTTAAAATCATTTTTTTCAAACTCTTTTAAATTAAATAAAAAATCAATTCTTTCATAAGCTTCTTTAATTTGATTTTTTGTATTTTTTCACCCTAGACCGTCAGTTATTCAAATAAATTTTACATTTTTAAACTTGTTAATTTTTTCACTAAGGTATATATAAGACTTGCATGTCTCATTTAATTTACTTCCACTTGAACCGTAGAAATTTACCTCCATAAGGTAATAAAAACCTTCAAATTCTATTGCAAAGTCAAGAATTTTATCGGCTACTTTATCATCGAAAACTTCTAAAAATTCTTTAAAGACATCTTCAGAAAAAACTTTAGCAAGATTTTTCAATCTTACTTGTGTGTGAAATTTAACATTTTTTTTATCAAGGATTTCTTTACATTTTGCCTCCATCAAGGAACCTACTCTATTTTTTCTAGCATTTGTATCCATGCCCACTTCCAAACCAATAAGATAATCAATTATACTTTTTACTTTATTTTCTTGAAAAAATCTAATTATTCCACTTCTATCAATAATTCTTATAACTTCATCTATTGAAGTATTTTCAGAAATTTTTATTTCCTCATTAATTGTTTGTATAATACTTTTTCTTATAGCTATTAAATTAGGTATTAACGTTTTTATTGATGGATTTTGTTTAAAAATTAATTCCAATCTTTTAGTTGGTTCAGGATCATTTAAAACGGTATTTAAAATCTCTAATTCTTCATACCTCTTATTTACATTTGATACAACTTTTTTATAATCAACATAATCTTCGACATCCATTATAGTTGGTTTTAGATTTTTAAAAAATAATTCAAAGTTTTTTATCATATTAACCACCTTTATTTATAATAAATAATACACAAAAAAAATATAAATTTTAAAAAATCTTGATTATATAAATAATTATTTAACTACAATAGAATTTAAAAATAATTCGTAATTATTAACTATAATATAAAAACAAATCAATATTCATATGTGTTAAAAAATTTTAGCAATCTCTAAATTAATTTTCACAAAATTTTTTATTATCCATGGATTCAAGTTATCTTTGCATATTTTATGCATTTTTTTTAGATGTAATTGATTATATAAAATATTTTTTATTTGTTTTATATGCCCTCATCCTTTAATGTTCTATGTAGTTCTAGTTCAAAGTTTTGTGAAATAATTTTCTAATATTTCTAATAATTCACTGTCATTAATTACGCTTGTCGCTATAAAACTATGAAACTTTTTTTCTATTATTTGCGAGTTTTCTATGTATTCATTTAACTCCTCAATTTCTTCATCAGATATTTTTCCATCAAATTCAATAAATAGGCACCCAAATAAAAAACAATTATCTATTTTATCAAATTCAATATTTAAACCTTTTCTTTCTCACATATTATAAATAATATCATTACATACTTTCGTAAAATTCTTTTGAACTTCTTCAGTTATTGCTATGTCGTTTAAATCAGCATACTTAAAATTTCTAACATCAGCGTTACTCATCCTATTAATTTCCTGCCCCCTTACAGAAACTCTTTTATTATCTGTATTTGAACTATTGGCTCTTCAAATTAATTCTTTTAAGTCAGAAACAATATTTTTGGTTTCTTTTTTTGATTTTGATTCACAAATAATAAGTTCTCCATTATTTAAATTTAAAAAAAGGATGTCATGACCATTTCTATTCAACTTATCATAAGATAAATCAGAGATAGGAATGCAATTCATATTTTCTCCAATACATTCAAATAGTGAATTATTTTCTTTAAAATGTTGATAAAAAAATATTTCAGCATTGAAACCTCTAATTTTTTTCATATTTCCTTCTTCTTCAAAGTTAATATTCCAAAGATCTCTCGGTAGATAAGCATTATTTTTAGTTTTATCTTTTAAAACTTTTTCATATATATCCATCATTTCTTTTTTTTCTAATTTTTCCTTTATAATACAGATTCTCATCTCTTAATCACCCTTTCAACATTAAGTTTTATGAATTTATCTTTTTCTTCAAAATTATAATTTTTAAAGTTATTAATTATTTCATTTTCATTCAAAAAAATTTCATTTTTGTAAAAAATTTTTTTGAACTTTTCTTTAGATAAAGTTATGGCAATATTTTTATAAAAACCATTTTTAACTAGTCAACGAATTAAGTCGTTATTTGTTAATATCTCAACCTTATCATAAATATCGTTTTTTTCATTTTCATCAAACTTGCAATCCATGAAATGAAGCATTGAGTTTTTCAAATTATATTCAATATCACTTTTAATAATTTTCAATGTTTCTCCAGTTAATATATTCATATGCTTCTCATTTTTAGAACTAAAAATATCTCCTTCATTAGTTTTTGTAATGAACTTACCTGTGAATCTATATTTTCTTTCTTCTAAAGTTTCTCTATTAAATTTTTCATAATATTTAGCCATATTTAAAACCATGTTCTTAACAGTTAAACCTTTTAAATATCAAGAAAAAATCAATGCAATTTTTTCTATTGTATTACCTTTTCATTTTTCTTTTAAAAAATAATAAATTATCATTAAATTGCTTAATAGTTTTTTGCAATACAAAAAATCTAGCTTATTCTCATTTTCTTTAATAAAAATAGATTGTAAAGTCTGTTTTATTTCTAAAGAAATTGTATCAGAAAACAGAATTTTTTTATTTATATTACCTTCAATAAAATAATCAGATTTTAGAGTTTTATCAGATTTTGAATTGTTATTACTGATAAGTTTTTTATCTAATTTAATATTTTTATCATTATTTATTTTTTTTATAAATTCATCTATCTTAGTTTGATTTTTCGGATTTTTATTTACAATGACTAAATTTTCTTGGAATTTTTTTGCAATACTATTTTTTACAGTGGTTTCCTTGCTTGAGTTTATATAAAATCCAAATCCATGAGGTGATTGATCGTATCTACCTATTCTTCCAACTAAGTTTTTAGGGTCTATATTTTTATCAGGGAAACGATTATTAGTAATAAATAAATAGTTTGTATTTAAATTAACACCTTTCATTAAGGTGGGTGAACAAATTAAATATTTTATGTTTTTCTTTCTAAATTGACTTTCTATAATTTCTCTTGTAAATTCATCTATTTCTCCAAAATGAACAGCTATTCCTCTTTCCAACATTTTAATTACAGAATAGTGATCTCCATAATATTCTTTTAAATACTCAATTAAAAACTTAATTTCTTCTGGTTTTTCATAACCTATTTCTTTAGACATTTCCAATAAAGCATCACAATATGTTGTAAAAGATGTAAAAGGGGGATAAATCAAAAAAGTTTCATTCTTTTCTGCTTTATTAATTTTCTTTATTATTTCAATCATAATTTGAAGATTATCTTTGCCAAGAAGACTTGGAGGAAATTCATCAATGAAGGAAAACTTATCATTTTTATTTAAAATTTGAGTTGCAATATATTTATCTTTAACATTTTCTTTATTTACTAAATATATCATATCTCTGCTAACTAAATTTTGCTCTACATATTCTTCAAATGTTTCTTCAAAAAATATACCATCTAAAAAACTTAATATTCCCTCTTTTAAATTTTTAGAGTTTGGAGATAAAAAAGTCATTTTAATATCTTTAAAATTTTTTAAATATAATAGAATAGAAAATAAAATTTGATTCCTAATATTTATTAAATCAAGAGAATAAAACTCATCAAATATTACTCAATCATAATTTATTCCTGAGTTTTCTTCCTTATTAAAAAATGATCAGAATTTTTCTTGAGTCATTATAATAAGATTTCTTTTCTTAAGGTCTTGATTTATATTAGTAATTACTGAGAATAATTTCTTTTGATTATCCATAAATCAATCACAATACTCACTAACAAGTGCGTTTGTAGGTAATATTATGACACAATTATTTCAATTTCTTTTTAAAACAGAATATTTAATTAAAAAACTTTTTCCAAAAGAAGTCGGTGCAGAAATTACAAGTTTATTTTTCTTATCAATAAGTTCAAAAACTTCTATCTGTTTTTTTGTTAAAAAGAATTTATTGTCATATTTTAAACTCTCATATTCAGAAAGTTCATAGTCATTAATTTTAGAATTCTCTATAAGATATGGAAAATTTCTTGTTCTAATTAAAATCTCTTGTTCTAATTCTTCAGAAATATTGACTTCTTCAAAAATATATTTATATTTTGTAATATAAAAAATGATTTTATTAATTTTTTCAAAAGTTTCTTCATCTCTATTGTTGGTGGCATTACTTAAAAAAAGCTCACTCCTCATTACAAAAATAACAATATCAAGTTCATAATTGTATATTTTTTCTCTTGTCGAATTAATCAAACCAAAGAAACAAAGAATATTATTTTCAATTTTTGTAAATATTTTTTCTACAATATCATTTAAAATTATTTTGTCATTCATCTTAAAAATTAAACCCCTCTAAGAAATCCAACATTATTTTTTGCCAATTTCTTCATAACTTTTCTCTATTTTTTTTAATATTTTCTACCTTGTTTATAATTGTTCTTTCATCCGATTCTATTAATTCTACACTTTTTTGAATAATTCCTTTAAAATTTTCTAAAGAATTTAATTTTCAATTGTTAAATTTATCAGAAATATCATTTTTTTCACTCTTATATCTTATCCCTAATTCAATTATAATCAATTTTCTAATCATAGAACAAACAAAAACAAAACTTTCGGGATTAGCTATTAAAATATTTTTATTTTTATTCGATACCAAAAAGGGAACTTTAAATTTTTCACTAGTACTTGTTGCTACAAGAATTGCATAATTAGCACCTTCTTTTGCCATGTCTTCTGTCAATTTTGGTTCTCATGTATCTTTTCAATCACCATTTTTACATTCAAAAACAATTTTTCCTAATTCTTTTTCTTTTTCTTTTACTATTTGTAAGAAGTCTGCTTTAGTTCCTGTTCTTGTAATTTTGCTAACTTCATCACCGGTTGCAGATGCCAATTTTCTAAGTTCTAATTCAACTTCATTTTCTCAGTTTTCACCTTTTGTTTTATTGTTTAAAATTCTGTTTGTAGCATTGGCTACTTTTAGGTCTGTTATTTCAGCTTCCTTTGTTGAAATAACGGATTCATATTTACTCTTAAGTTCTAATTCTAATTTATTTAAAAGTAATTTGTTATTACTTTCTAATTGATTTTTAAGAGATTCCAACTTTTGATTGTTAATTAAATCGCTATTTGCAATATCACTTTTTAATTTAACAATAATATTATTTAATTCTGAAATTTCACTTTGTTTATTTAATTCTATTTGTTTCTTTTCAGAATCCATTCTCAATTCAAATTCTTTTTTAAGATTTGAAGTTAATTTTTGTTCAATACCTTTTTCTATTTCTTTTTTTAAATGTTCTTTGTATTTAATAACACTCTCTGTGTCTCTATTGCCCAACATTAAAAGGTCTATATCTTTTTTACATTCAGGACAATTAATAATTAGTTTTTCCATATTTATTCCTCTTTTTTTCTATATTTAAAAAGGAATTAGAACTTAATAAGATTAAGCATTTACGTATCAAGAACTATTTTTCTATCAACTATAAGATAATCTTTGTGGCTAGATAATTTATCTTTCCAAATTCATATTATCTAAAAAAAAGAAAAAAACAACCACTAAAGGTTGTTATATCTGACTTGTTCATATTTTATTTTAACAGTTCCATGTATCATTGGATTTGTGTTATTCGAACTCACTATTAGTAAAATGGTTAAATCAATATCTTCTGAATTTGCATTAGAAAAGTACTCTTCGATTTCAGCTTTTTCTCCAAAAAATTGCTCATCACTTTTCCCATCATTTGCTATATATAAGAAGGTGTTATTACCCTCTAAATCCCATTTTATTATATTTCCATTTGTTTGCTTTTGTTCAAGCAAAGCATTGTTGAAATTTTTCAAAGCTTGATACTCAGGTCTATTATCATCAAAACTTTTTAAAACTTCATTTCTTGTAGTGAAGGGTACTGAATTTACTTGCAAATCATCTATATTAACATCTCCAACTTCTATTTCTCCAGGGAATTCAGAGATATTTCAATCAGCAATTAAAGTATCACTATTTATATTTATGGTTTTTAAATAAATGAAATCCAAGTCTTGAACATTTAATACTTGTTCGCCTTTTTTATTATCATATTTCTTTGCCGATTTGTCTCAAAATTCTAAATTATTAATTGTGTTTTGAGTAAAATCTATCTCATATTTTCCTGCTTGATTAAATTCATTTTCAAAAATACTTATGATATGTGGTTCAAATTTTTCAAATAATTCTTTTTCAGTTATTTGTTCGATTCCACTTTCTATAAAATCTGTTAAGTATATTTTTTTTGCTTTAAAAATATGATCCAAACTCTCATCCCTTAAATCCAAACCCATCTTTAATTGAAATTGCTCTTCTTCAACTAAATCATATTTTTTTTCACTATCTGAATAATATGTTCTTATATTAAATCTATATATTTCACTTCCATCATAAGGCAGCAAATCAATTCATACTTTTGAAGTTCCAGGCATTACTTTTTTTCCATTGTTTGGATCTTTAAAAGTTAAATCATTTGAAAGACCAAACGGTCATCTTATTTCAAAACCTTTATTTCTATTTGATCACAACAAAAAATCATAAAAATTATCTTTATCTGAAGGATCTCCAAATAGATTTATAGGATAAGATGTAAATTTAACCTTATCTAAACTTTCGGGTCTAGTTCCGGTTATTCCTGTTCTACAAGAAATTACAGTTAACAATGGAGTTGAAGTTATAATTAATCCAGATAATAATGTTAATATTTTTTTCATATATATTACCTCCAAATATCTAATATTATTTTTGCTTAAAAAGATAAAATAAAAGTGAGAAAGAAATTACTCAATCACTTTTAAGATTTTATTATTACTCAATAATAACGTTATCTATATTTAATTGACCTTCAGCTCTAGAATAATACGCATTTATTCAACTTGCATAGGCTCTAACTTCAACATCAAAAACTATTTCTAATTTGTTATCATTTGTTCATTTACTTTGTACATGAGCCATTGATTCATTTCAATTAACTGTTCCAGAGTATTTCCTATTTCAAATTTCTTGTTTACCAGAACCAATGTTGTGTGCTAAAGTACCTTTATGATTTAATGGTAACAATGATGATTGATTTTCTATTGCAGATTTTCCAGTATAGTCAAATCTAATTGTTGAAAAATAATTTGTAAAATTATTTTTACCAAAAACAGGATTGTGAGTTAAAACAAAGCTATCTCTTTGATACTGAGTTGAGTTATATGCTTTTACAGATAAATCTTTTGACTTAAATGAATTTTCAAATTTAATTTGTGATTTAAAATAAATTTCAGCTGTTTGACTTTTAAATTGTTCCTTACCTTCCAACACTACTTTATCGTAAGTGTACTCTTTGATTTCAAACATATTTAATTTTAAATCTGGATTTTTGTCTAAAACTAATTTGTAAATCAAATCCTCATTAGGATTTACTATCGTTCCTAAATTTGTAGTTGTAATATAATCTTTTAAATTTTCTTCAATAACTTCATCACCATTTTTTATTGTAAGTTCTGTTGCAATAACACCTTTATAAATTGGGTGCCCTCCAAGAGGTCTATAATATAGTTTTGTATTTATAGATTCTCCTGGTTTAGGAAGAACAAAGTTATATCCAGATAAACTTCAAAGTTTTGGGTTATCTAAATAGTCAAATAATGCATCTACAATTATTTCATCATTTGAAGCAAATAAAATTTCTAAAGTTATATACTCTATAATTTCTTCTTCTGATTTTGCACTAATTCCTTCTACATTTATAGTAATCGGATCTAATTTAATTTTTGTTAAATCTACTTTTTCATACTCATTGATATTTTCTATTATCGCATTGTTAAGGTTAATATTATTTATTACGTTTGCAGCAGGAGAAGTTAATCCCACACTGGCAATTAATCCCAATAATAAATTCATATTTTTTTCCTTTCAA
The DNA here is from genome assembly GCF_002865545.1 of Spiroplasma monobiae MQ-1. Lineage (NCBI taxonomy): Bacteria > Bacillati > Mycoplasmatota > Mollicutes > Entomoplasmatales > Spiroplasmataceae > Spiroplasma > Spiroplasma monobiae. The sequence continues at coordinate 573,741 of NZ_CP025543.1, forward strand.
GCACTAACAATTAGTACTCATCATTATATTATTATTAAAGTTAATTAAAATAATTTATTAAACAAAATAAAAACTCAAATATATTTTGAGTTTAAAATATTTTTATTAATTTAATTCATCTCTTCAAATAATTTTACCTTGAGCTGTTTTGGCGTTACCCCCACCCTCAACATTAAATTTATCATGATTTTTCATTCTTTCAATTGCAATAATTGAACAATTTGATTTGCAAAAGAATTTTGTTTCGAATTTATCGATAACTTCAACATATGAATTTGAATTATTTTTTAAAATAAGATCACAAATGAAATTCATTTCCTTCGTTTCTAAATCTCCATCTTTAATTATAAATATATTATTTTCTCCAGCAATATCTGGTTTGATATCTATATATTTTTTATATAATTCATCTTTTCTCTTTGATTCGACCATTAACATGTATCTCTCCATGTTTTTTCTTAAATCACTTATTAGTATTTTTAATTTAAAAAATGTATCTCTATTTGATCCTTCTAAATCTTTTTTTAATGCAAAGAAATTATCAAAAACACTTTCTAACATTTCATCTCTTCCATATTTGTTTTTATAAGTTTCATATCTTGCATCAACAACAAGCATTTCAGCTCATTCATCTGTTTGCAAACTATCTAAGTATTTATATAAATATGGAGTTTCTGTTATTGCATAAAATCTATAAATGTTTTTTCCTTTTGTTTCAAAGTTAACAATTACAAATTCAGGAATTTCAAGTAAATTATCTACATGAGTTCCACTACAAAGTTGCATTGAAACATCTCCAAATTTTACAATTCTTAAATCACCTTCAATTTCTTTGTTATTAAATTCTATTGAAAGATTGTATTGTTCTTTTGCAGTTTTTGCATCAACAATTATTTCTTCTTTGTAAGATACAGTTCTTCTTTTTTCTGTAACTCTTTTGTTAATTATATACGCTGTTCCCCAATCAATTTTTTCTTCAATTTGCATATCAATTCTTAAACCATATTCATCATTGAAGTAACCTTTTCCTACACTTGTAGGAAACATTTCTCTTAATGTATCAAACAATAAGTGTGCAGCACTGTGGTTTTTGCTAACTGCATATCTTTTTTCGCTATCAATTTTAGCTTTTATAGGTGATCCAACTTTAATATTGTTTATTTTTTCTACTTTATGAACAACTTTATTATCACTTATTGCTAATCCTATAATTTTATATTCTATTTCATCAAAAATAATTATTCCTGAATCTCCAATTTGTCCTGCTGATTCAGGAAAAAAAACAGTTTCTTTTAAGTAAAGTAAAGTAAAATCTTCCTTTTGTAGAAATTCTGTAACTTCGGTTACAATTTCTTTTAATCCATATCCTTTAAAATCTTTTAACATATTACATCTCCATTTTTATTTTACTAAATTTCTTTAGCTTCTTTAAACTTTAGTAACTTTTTTTCCATTGATTTGGCCCTACTGTTGTATTCATCAATTTCATTTTTAAAATAATTTTCTATTTTAATAAAACTTTCTGTATACTCTCAGCCATCTACTTTTTTAACTTTGTCTATTCCCGGATTTCCATTATGTTTAGAAACAATATATCCATTAACAAAATTATCTTTTTCCATTTGTTTTCTTAAATTGGATATAACCGAATATACATATGTTCTTGTTCTCAAATTGTAATAATCTTTATGGACCAGATTTTTTTGTTTTTTTAATTCTTCAACTATTGTAGTTGTTTTAAGTCTTAAATCCTTATTTTTGATTAAAAATTGAATCACAAACTCTCCTATTTTAGCTTCTTCAATTTTTTTAATATAAGCATTATTTTTTAATTTAATTGTTTTACTAGTTAAATTATCAAATTGCATTATCGATAAGGGAACATTATTTTTTAATCCGACCAATTTTTTTCTTTTATGTTTATCTATAAAGTTTTTCTTTAACAATTCCGATCTAACTAAGTCCACTAATTTTGAAACTTCAGTTTCTGTTAATTTTTTATCAAAATCATAATTTGCCTCTCTTAAAATATTTTCAATATCTTTTTCGAATACTTTCATGTATCCTCCTTTTTATATATTTAAAAAGCGCTTAAAAGCGCTTTAAAATTTTTCATAATTAAAATATCTATCTTAGATGACCATAAATTTTTAATAAAGATCTTCTACTTTTGCTATTTTTAATTAATGTTTTCATTTTTTTATCCACCTTTTTTTGAATTACATTCTATATGTGTAATTTGTAAGTTATTTATTTGATTTGTTCCGCCTCTGCTTTTAGGTATCTTGTGATCTATATTTCAAGCATAAGTTGAGTTTGGTTGTTCACTTTGATGTGCAGCTTTTAAAAGTTTTCCATTGCATATCGCACAAAGCCTGTGATTATTTAAACAATTATCTTCAGAACAATAACATTTTCTTGCTAGTTCTCATACTTTATATACATCCATATTTTTGTCTCCTTTCTTTTTTGAAATGAAGCAAACCCACTATATCTAATTTTTCTATAAAAATCTCCTCTTTATATCGTTTAAATCAAAATTCAACCGACCAAAGTATTATTTTGATTTAATATTAATTAATGTAGTAGGCAATTGCCTCCATTTTTGATTTTATTATTTTTTTAGCACTTAGTCAAGTAGTTTGCTAATTTTTTTAAAAATATCTTTATATATAAAAAAAACCGCTATTATGCGGTTTTATGGTCGGTTGAATTTTTAATTCTCAAATATAATATCACAGCGTGATTAGAGTTACAACTTTTTTATATAAATTTTTTAATGTATATAAACCTCTTTTACTCTATAATCAATAAGTAAAGAGGAAAACGTAAATATCATGGATGACAAACAATATAAACAAGACTTATTAGAAGTCTTTAAAATAGCCCAAAAAGCTAAAGGAAAAACTTTAAGACAATTATCAGGAAATAATTTAGATAGAGTCAGATACTTTGATAATAAAGAAAAAATAAAGCATGTTCTTCAACAAGCGGTATTTGACATACCACTATTAAGTAAAGTTGAACATACTTTTGAAGATCTTCAATTAGAGTTAAAACCAGTTGCTTTAAAAAGAAATAAATATGATGAATTAATAGTAAAAGAGCGTTTAGTTTTAAATGATATTTACTATGATGAAATAGTAAATGAAACTTTTAAAGATTCAAAATTTATCAATAAAAACCAATTACTTTTAATCATGACCTATATTCATGATTATGAAAAAGACTTTTTAGATTATGAAATTCGCGATGCTTTTATAATAGATATTTCAAGACAAAAAGAATTCTTTTTAATAGTAAGTGATTGACTTGCAATACAAGAAAAAGTAAAACGTGGAAAAGCTGAAGAATTAAATGAAGGATTTACAAAAGTTCTTTCTGCATGCACTAAAAGCCAAAGTAGAATTGATGTAAAAAAACAACCCTACTCTAATGTTTTGGCAAGATTTAGAAGTTATTCGTTTAACACTAACTTCTTAAAAGAAATAATAACAAGACATAAAAACAAAGTAGAATACATTAATGAAATATTTGATGAAGTTGAAGTAAAAGACAATATAGACTTCAAAAACGAACAAATTGAAGAATATATGAAAAGTATCATAGGAACAGATATTACATCCTATACAGAGTCTAAAGCTAACCAAAAACACCAAATGGCATTTGAAAAATTCTTAAAAGAAAATAATTCAGATTTATATGATTTCTTAAAAGTTACAAACTTTAAATTAATGCATAAATTAACTGATAATTCTAACTTACAAGAACAAATAACTACAAACTACGAAATAGATCCATTTGAAATACTAAATGATGAATTTGAAGATAGTACCTTTTATCAAAACATCATTATCAAAAACTACTTGGTAATAATGATAGAAAAAGAAACTAATAAAATATTAAACTACAAGTTATTTAGTTTAAGTGATCAAGATATAAAAAATTCTCAATTAGTTTATTACAATACAAAAAAAGAAATTGAAAGATTAATTAAAGAAAACAAAGTAGGAAAAGAAGAACCTAACTTTACAAAAACAAAAGATAATCTTTCAATTAGTTTAAGAAAAAGTAAAAAAAATGAGTTTGCAACATATAAAGTTGAAGGAAAAGAATATACACTCCCAGCTTATGAATTTGTAATCAACAAAAATGTTATATTTAAATAATAAAAAAATCTCTTTAAGAGATTTTTTTATTATAAATTAGCAAATACTATTCTGTTAATTGTGCAATTGCTAAAACTATAGTACCTTCTACTAGAGTAGAACCACTTTTTGCTGTAATTGTAATACTTCCAGCTTCTGTTATTGTTGCATCTTTTTTAGTAATAGTTACATCATTTTCTTCTGTTAAAGTTAAGTCACTAGCTGTATTTAAAGCAGTAAGCACTTCTTCATTAGTTGAATTGTTTGTTGCAGTAAAACTTGACATATCAACAGTTGATAAATCTTTTTTAGCTTCTGCTTCTAACTTTGCAATAACTAAACTCATTTCACCTTTTACTAATTTAGAGTCTTTTGAAGCTGTGATTTTAATTGAACCTGCATTTTCACTAGTTGCATTAGTTTTAGTAATAACAACATCAGCTGCCACTAATTTTTCTAAACCTTCAACTTTAATTAATTCAGCAATAACTTGTTCATCTGTAGTATCGTTAGTTGCAGTAAATCCTTCTAAAGTAACTCCTGACAAGTCAACTAAAGTAATTTTTTTAGCTTCTACTTTAACACTTACTGAAGCAATTTGTGATGGTTCAACTTCTGCTTCAGCATCTTTTGCTTTGTACATAACTTGAACTGTTTCTGTTACATCTTTTTCTGTAATTTTTTCTTCAGTTGTAGAAATTTTAATTTTAACTTCTCCATCTTTTTGAGTTCCCTCAACAACTGTAGCAGTTAAAATTGAATTTTCTTCTAATTTTAAAGTTATAACACCATCTGATTTAATTGTTGCTGATGAAACAAGAAATTCTTGTTCAAGTGCTCCTGATTTTAAAGTAACATCTGAAACCTCTGTTTTTGGCCCACAAGCAACAACAGTTGCACTTGTAGTTGCAACTAATCCAGCTGCTCCTAATAATCCTAATAATTTCTTCATACTATCTCCTTCATATTTTTTATGAAGTACCCAACTCACATAATTCAAGCTTGTATATATTATAATTTTTAAAATTCTTTTTTATTAACTTTTATAAATACTAAAAACTTTTTCTAAACAGTAAAGAAGGTTGAATTTTAAAAAAAAAAAAAAAAATTATATTTTATATGTTAAAATATAATTTAGTTTTTTTAAATTATAAAAATATAATTTGACTGTTAAGCTTTTTACTACTCAATTTCATATTTTCTCCACAACCTTTTACACACAACTTAACTAAGTTTAATTTAACTCAATTCTTATTAGTTTGTGCGTTTATAGTAAAACAAACTATGTTATTAGAACCTATTCTAATATCTTTAGTTTCTTCAAATAAAACTTTTATTTTATCAAAATCTTGAATACCTAATTTATTAGTTACTAGCCATGATGGATCACTTTTAAGTATTTCTTGATCATTGCTTTTCTTTATGACTTTATTTTTTGAAATAAATCCCTTTTTTATTAGAGAATAAAAGTCTTTTACAGTTTTGGAATATACAAAAGTTAATCTTCCCCTTTTAAATCTTATCTTTTTAAAATCTAAAGGAGCAAACTTAGATACAGTCATGTATCATCACTTCCTTTAGTTAATCTAGAACAACAAAATTAGTTTTAAAAAAATTTACCTATATTTATTATAATTTCTTAAATAAAAATATTTTTAAATAAGAAAAATTGTAAAATGTCTTTTATAAACTAAAATAAGTTTAAAAAAATAGAAGATTAATCTTCTATTTTCTCTTCAAGAATTTCTACTTGTTCTTCTAGAACTTCAACATTCTCTTCTAATTTTTCAATTTCTTTTTGCATATTTATTATTTCTTCACTTAAAAGTTCATTTTCATTTTTAATTTCAACTACAGACATTTCATCTAAGCTTTCATTAAGTTTTTTATCTTTTTTAAGTCTATTTAAAGTAATTTTATCTTTTACTTTATTTACTATAATAAATATTAATATAAACAATGAAGCTACCATAGCAGCTAAGTTAGCACAACCAACTTGTCAATCCTTTTCACTTTTTGCAAGCAATGCATAACTTGTTCAAATACATGCATTTAAAAAAGTTAAGAAAAACATGATCGGAGAAAGTGCTTTTGTGTTTTTTGTGATACATACCTTAATAACTTGAGGTAGTAACATTGAGAAACTTGTTGCAAATCCAATTCACCCAAGAATTGTTTCTGCTAAGTTTACTTCTGATGCCATAAACATAATAAAACCCCCTAACTTTTTTATATTAACAAATAAGTTTTAGAGGGTCAAATGTATAACTAAATTCAAAAAAAATAATTTAGAGTTATAATATTAAAAATAAGGAAACCAACATGAATAATAAGAGCAATAAAATTGAAGAGAAATTAGAATTATTAAATTCAGAATTGGAAAATTTCAGAAATGATGTAAATATTTGAGCAATAAATATGGAAACCACATTAAAAAAAGTTGCATTCGCTGTGGACGACCAAGATAATAAAATTATAAAATTTGTAGAGGAAACAGATAAAAGGAATAGAAATGATACCAATATAGCTTTTCAAAAATTTTCAGAAAATCAAAATTTTAATATTAATAAATATTTATTCAATAATGAAAATAAGCAAAATTTTAAATTTTCAAAATTGGAAAATGATTTAAATTTGTTTAAAGAAAATCCTAATATAAGTCTAATATATCATGATGATCTTTATAAAGAAGTTGAGAATTTTATATTTAAAAAATTTAGTGATGAAAAATTAAATACCAAACATATAGATGATATTTTTTGTGAAGAATATCAAATACCTAAAAATAAAACAAGAATAATAAATGGCAAAAAAATAGATACTACTTTGCCTACTTACATAAGACATCATTTTCATCATATAAATGAATTTGATAACAAACCACCTTCTAAAATGGAAATTAAAGAATCTATTATTTTATTGTCTAAAATTAAAATATAAGTTCAAATGAACTTATATTTTAATTTGTTCTTTTCTTTTTTCTATATATCATGTCTTTCTTTTTGTGAGAAATTCTTTGTTAATATGATTAAATTTCAAATTTTCTTCTCTATTTAAGAAATATTTACCTTCCTCTCCCAAAGGAATAGCTACTCCATTTGTATCATAATAAAAAATATTGCTATCAAACTTTCTGTGAATTTCTTCTGGTAATGGTATGAAATTTTCCGGATCAGAAATCATATCTAAATAATCTTCTATATTAGCTTTATTATCAGAGAATAACAATTTAATAATATTATCTTTTATTATGTGATATTCAAGAATATGACATTTTTGATATTTAGAATTATCATTTATATCAAATCCGAAAGGTAGAGAGATTTTATTTTTTTTATAGTAAGTATCGACATTCATACTAAACCTTTTTCTTGCTCTTTTTGCTAATTCTTCTCCTTTTTTGGCAATACCATTATATTTATTGTAGTATTTTTTCATTTGTACTAAATAAACAAGAAAATCAGTATATTGTTTCTCTTTTTGCATAAATTCAAAGACACCTTTTAGTGCATCATTTAAGTTAACAAACTTTTCTAATGTTATTTCTTCAGCATTTATTTTATATAAATCAAAATAATCTAATTTATACAAACAAAGGTCATCAAATAGTATTATAAAGTTTCTAATACCAATATCTTCAAAGCCATCAATAATCATTTCTGCAGATGAAGGTTTGGCAGCTTCACCACCAGGATTGTTACCCTTAATAACTCCCACAATATTTTTTAATGTAGAACCATACTTTTCCTTACTATTTAAAAAATTATTAAATATTATTAATTCATTATCACTTAATTTATACAAATTAGAAGATCTTTTTGAAGGTCTGTGCTCCTGAATTAAATTTAATTCTTCAAAAAGCCTTTCCCTATATTTAAATAAGCTAGGCTTATCACTAAATCACCTTGGGGTTGTAAATATATCTATTCAAACTTCTTTGAATTCAATTTTTCAATCTTTTATTATTCCAAAATCATTTGAAATAATTTGCAAATTTCCCTTAAACTTAGCTGAATTAGTAGAAAAAAAATTTTTTCTTATTATAGGAACATTTACTAAATATGTTTTATCTTTTATTGACATGTATTAACCTCCAATTTTATCTATAATCGCTTCCAAAACTTCTACTGATATTGAATTTCCACAAACAAATATTTTTTGATTTTCAGTTAAAAATTCAATTTCATTTACTCTTTTTCCATCTTGTGAATCAAACCCCATATATAAGAAAGTTTCGTCTGAATTCATTTTTCTAATATTAGATCCATCTTTGATTTTTATTCTTGAATTTGCACCGCTTGCAGTTAAGGTTGGTCCTGTAAATTCAGGATCATAAACATAACCTTCTGAATTAAATTTACTGTAACCAATCAGTGAAGCTTTATTTATATTTGATTTTGTTTTTTTAAATTCAGTTAAATTATATTTCAATAAATTATTTAAAATATCTTTTTCAGAAACTATTTTATTTAAAACTTTTTTGATACTTTTAGGTTTTTTATCTCCCTTTGGTAGTTCAACAAATTCATTTAAAGTAGATATCATAAAAACTCTTCTTCTTGCTTGTGAGGAACCGAAGTCAGCGGCATTCAAAACTTCAATTGAGTTTTGATAGCCAAGACTTTCTAATTTTTGCTTTCATTGATTTAGTTCTTCTTCATTCTTCTTGTGAAGAAGAGCTCCTACATTTTCCATTAACAAGTATTTTGGTAAGTCATTTTTTTCAGTTGAATCCAAAGCTCTTTCAATTTCTCATAAGAGACCTGATCTAGTACCAGAACCTCTTTTCATACCCTTTTGAATACCCTGTTGAGATAAGTCTTGACAAGGAAATGAATATGTTAATAAATCTATATTTTTCAAAGTTCTTTTGTAAAGGTCTCTAATATCAAAAATATTACCCTCTTTTTCAGATAACTTAATTGCATTATATATAATTTTAAGTTCATCATCTTTTTTTCTCTTCCAATAACCATTAGATACTGGATTTTTTGAGTTTCAAGATAGTGTTTTATTTTCCAAATAGTCAATCATTTCTTCTCTAGAAACTGATTTATACTCCAACTTTGTATGAAAATTGTTGTGTATAGCTTGATACATAACAATTGCAGGAACATATCATTCAGCAAGCCCTACTATTTCATATTCATCTTTTCTGACTTTCTCCAAGGCTTTTCTTTGAGCACCAATTCCAGCAAAAGCTTCAAATACTCTAAGTTTTTTTGTTTTATTTTCTACTTTGCTCATTTTTAGCTCCTCTAAAAAAACAATCTAATAAGATTTTACAATAAAAAATGTAGATTTATCTACATTTCACAACATCCAAATAAAGTTGAATTATCAAGATCTCTTGCAAATTCAAACTTTGTTTTATAACCAATATCTTCGGTTGTTATTCAAACTCTTTCCATAATAGAATTTATAAAATCTTGATTATGCATTGCAACACTTCCACCAATTACAATTATTTCTGGATTTAAGAAACATATTGAAGTTGATATTAAACTAATCAATTTTTCTTCAATATCTTTAAAGAAGTTTTTTACAACCTCATTTTCTTTGGTTTTATATAATTCAAATGCTTGAGCAGTATCATTTACTTCAACTCCAAGTTTATTTAAATTTAAATAAATGTTCTTTCCGCTTGCTTGAAACTCTATTCCACTTCTTTTAACATTTTCACTATTTCATACTGGTAATGCATTTGCTATTTCAAATGCAGTTCCTGAAAATCCAGTAAATATTTTTCCCTCATTTATAAAACCCCCACCAATTCCTGTTGAAATTGTGAAATATAAAAGTGAGTGAACATTTTTTCTTATTGTGTATTGCCCTAAAGCAGCTACATTTCCATCATTGTTTATTTTTACATTATCCATATTAAACAGATCCTTAAAAGCTTGTAAGATACTTTTTTGGTTTCAATCAGGTAAATTATAAGTTATAAGTATTTTTCCTGTTTTTAAGTCTAAAGGACCAGGACAACAAATACCAATATAGTCAAAACTTTGATTTCAACTATCTACTTTTTCTTTTATTTCAAGTAAGTTTTTGTTCATATCATTTCCATTTGTATCAATAACATGCTTTTTAATTATTTTATTGTTTTCAATAAGAGCAAATCTTATTGAGGTTCCTCCGATATCAACTGCTAATTTCATAATCTTTTTATCCCTTCTTTATTTTTTAAAAATAAATGTAATTGTTTTAACATTTAAGTTAGTTTTATTTCCATAGTTTATTAGAAATAATCCATCTTTAAATCCCTTTGAAGATAATATATCACAAAACTCTTGTGTTCCATATCACGATAGCTTAAATTCTTGAGTTTCTTTTAATTCATAATTAATAAAGTAATCTATTTGATTAATAGTGTATTGTTCAACTCAATTAATTTCTTTAGATAAGTTTTTAACAACTATTTGTTGATCTTCAATAGTGTGAGTAAACTCATGAAAACTTCCTGCCTTAAATTCTATTGGAAGTATTAAATCAATTATAAGAGTTCCATTTTCTTTTAAAGATAAGTAAAAGTTATCTAATACTTTTAAAGCTTTTTCTCTTGATTCTAAAAGATTAAAACTTGCATTTGGCATTATTATGTATTCATAAGTATCTTTGCTTACATAATTTTCTAAATCATCACATATTAAGTTTGCAAGTAAGTTTTCTTTTTCTAGATTTTCTTTACAAATATCTATCATATCTTGAGATTTATCTATTCCAGTTATGTCAACTTTATATTTTAATAAAGGAATAAATAATCTTCCATTTCCAACCCCAGCTTCAAGAACTTTTCCTTCAATTTGAAGTAATTGAGATTTATAAAATTCTAAATCTTTATCAATACTGGTTCCTGGTGGTTTTGTAGAGTTGTATACTAAGCTACTTATCTTTTTATAATGATTTTCCATTTATTATTTCTCCATATTATTAATTATATTCTATACAAGATATAAAGTTTAAACTAATAATAAAACCACCTTAAAAGGTGGTTTTATTATTTATATTCAAATAATTTTTCTAATATTTTTTCAACAACTGTAACATTAACTGTTTGATTAAATTGTTTATAAGCTTGTTTAATATTTTTGTTAATTTCAAATTCTTCAGGAAGACTTAATAATCTTGCGCATTCTCTTAAAGTTAATCTTCTTTTTTCAGGACCATATATTGGAACTTCTGATATTGAAGAAATTGATTGAACAACTGTTGGCTCTTGTATTTTAATTCCAGATGCTTTAATTTGAATTAAACCACCATAAATATCTTTGATACCAGATTCATCTTTTCAATCTAATTTTCTATAAGATGATTTTGCTCTTAAAACATCATAGTTTTTTTGCAATCATGAATCAATAAACTTAACATTGTTAATATAAAGTTCTTTGTTTTTATTAACAACACTTTGCATTCATTCAGACATTTGATCTACAATTCTATTTGCAGTTTTAAAGTGATCAGTTCATATTGGAAAATCAAGATTTTCTACTTTAACATTTTTTCTAAACTCATTTCAAGCATCTAATATTCTTTTTTCTGTTGGTGTTATTTCATATATATTTGAATCAAATTTATCTTTTTTATTAAATATAGTTTCAATGTTATTTGATGATTTTTTAACTTTACCTCTAAAGTTTAATTCTAAATAATCTTCGTTAATAAATTCTTTTTTTATAGCAGTAACAAATGATCTTGTTTTAAAATGAGGAATACCAAATTGGTGTGGACTTAATAGAATTGGTTTTTTTGTTGTAACATAACCTAATCTTTTAAAAATCTCTTTTAGTTTTTTTCAAGTTTTACCCTTTTCATTTGTTCCAAGATTTTTAATGTTTTCAAATAAAACATATTTTGGATTTTTACTTTCAATAACTTTTGTCATTTCAAATACTAAATCAGTATCACTAAACTCATATCAACTTCTTTGTTCTGCTTTTGCAAAAGCTTTTTCTGGAAGAGAACATAAAAGAACTTCGTGATCTGGAATTTCTTTAACACTGATATTTCTAATATCTTTGCTAGCATTTAAATTAAAATTTACTTTGTATGTTTCTAAGCTGTAACTGTTTTTTTCACAACTTCATACACATTCACCATCAAATTTTTTCATAGCTTGGTTGTATGCACCAATACCTGAAAATAAATTTACATATTTCATAAAGTACCTCACTTGTATTTTTACATCTTTATTATTAAAACATTAAAATGCATTATTTTATTAAAAAAATAAAAAACCTAACACTTATTAGGTTCATATGTATTTCTCTTTTTAATCTCTATTTTTCAATGATTTTATTTTTTGACATTAAAATTAAAGTTTCGTTTTGTTCATCCAATTTTTTATAAAAAATTGGACCTGCAACTTTAATTTTCATCCCTAATCTGTCTGTTAACTCTTCAACATCCATTTCATCAAAGTTAGCAAAACTTTCATCAATATTTTCTACCAATAAGTAAGGATCTTGAAAAGCATCCAGCATTTTAATATCAACTATAACATCATTTTTAATTTTAATTTCAATTCTTTGGTATATATACATACTCATTCCTTCTTTCATAAATATTTTACTAAAAAATCCAACTTATGGTTGGATTTTATTTTATATATAAACTTATTTCACTTACATTGCTAATTAAATTTTTACCAGTATTTTTTGCTAGCTTTGTTCCAGATTTCATAGCAAATGAGTTTTCAACATTATTTAGCATTTCAAAGTCGTTGTCTCCATCACCACTTGCAATTATATCCCTAGGATCAATGTTGTATTTATCCATTAAATACTTAATACCACTATATTTAGAAACATCTTTGTGCATTATTTCTAAAACAAATGGAGCTGTATGCAATACCTTTATATCATTTAATTGTTCTAATAAACCCCTTATATAATCAAAGTCTTGAGGATGTGCATAAAGAGCTACATTGTTAAGTTTTTCATTTGTTAAAACAGAGTTTATATGTTCTTCAAATTTATCTTCTTTATTAAATCAATTATCCATAACTATTGTAGAGTCATATCTTGGAGTTTCTTCTTTTATTCCTGAAATTTCAATAGCATTGTAAGTATCAGATAATTTAATTCCACAAAAATTATGTAAAGTATTTAATATATCAAATATCTTTTCTCTTTCACCCATAGGAATTGAAAGTTCATATAAATTTTCTTTTCCCTTAAACATAGCAGCTCCATTGTTTGTTATTTTATAATCAACATCAAAACCATATGTTTCTATAATTTCATTTACATGATCGATATCCCTTCCAGTAGCTATAATGAACTTATTTTCTTTAGTTCATTCTTTTACAAAGTTAATATCTCTTTCTATCATTTGTCAGTTATTTTCTTTTAAAGTTAAAGTTCCATCAAAATCACTAATTCATCACTTCATTCTTTTTATCCTTTCTAGATAAATCATATTTAATAAATATGATATAAAGATTATATTTCATTAAAGTAACTTTAAGGCAACACTTTTCATACAAAAAAATAAAAAACCAACATAAGTTGGTTTATTATTAGCCATGATTTTTGTCGTTTGCACACATTTGACATTCACTACAATTATCGTCAAATGCACATCCACAGCCGCAATCTTTACAATCTTTATTACATTCCATGAAAAGTACTTCCTTTCATATTTATATTTTATATGAGTAATAGGTAAAATAATTTTATTTTAAGTGTTCCAATAAAATTTCACTTATTTTTAAACTTCCTTGTGAAAGTATTAAGTTAAATTGTTCTTCATTTGAACCATTATCAATATGATCACTTATAATCTTTAAAGATATTATAGGCTTTTTAAAGATATAAGCTGATTGAAAGAACCCAAAACATTCCATATCAAAAATTTTGATTGTTTCACTAATTGGGTTAATTATTTTATCAACTTTTTCATTTGAGTTAATAAACACATCACTAGAACAAATATCTACTTGTTCAAATTCTTTAAAACTTTCTAAAAGTTCTTTTTCACTACTATAAAATGAAGGCATTCCAGGAACTTGTCCTAAAGTATAACCAAATCCAGTAGCATCAGCATTACCCAAATAACTGTTTTTTACAACAACTGGTTGAAGTGGTTGTAATTCATTTGAAAAAGTTCCTACAAGTCCTGCATTTATAAATAAATCTATATTGAACTTTTGATTAACATATGCAAAACAACTTGATGCATTTATTATTCCTACTTTTGAAATGGCTATATAAATATTTTCTTTTTGATATATTTCAAAATAATCATTTTCAATTAATTGAGCATCTAACTCTTCAATTAAACTTTGAGCTTCTTGCTTCATAGCAAATAATATAGCGTATTTTTTCATTTTCTTATTTATCTCCTTTTATTCAAAAATTATAAGTTTCAATAAGAGACTTCCCTATTGAATCAATTGAGTGCTTTTGTATTGCAACTTCATATTGATTTTTTAATAGTTCTTTAAAACCAAGTTCTAAATCAGATTTTACTAGTGCTCTTAAGTTTTCTACACCTTCATAATTTCTTTCTGCTGAAATTTTATCAGCACAAAAAACTATCATATCAAGAGTTGTCATATCAGTTGAACCAACTGTGTGTTTGAATATTGAATCAATTATTTCTTTGTCAGAAAATAATCAATCATTTTTTAAATGATATGCTCCAACAAATGAATGTCACACAGGAGTTGGTTCATTTAATAAATCCTTATTATTTAGTTCTAAACATTTTCTCATATCTTGTTCGCTTCAATGCTTAGCAACATCATGAAGTGTTCCTGCAATTTGTGCTTTGTTTAAATCAACATTGTTTAATCTGGCAAGTTCCATTGCCATTTGTCCAACATTTAAAGAATGAAAATATCTTTTCTCATCCATTTTACTTTCAACTCTTTCAAGTAAATACATCAGATTATTATTTACATAATCATTAACTTCTTTTATTTGTAAATTTAAATTTTCTAAGTTTCTAATTTTTGTAGAACTTAAATGATTATTTTCAAATTCAAAAGTTTCTAAATTATATTTGTCAACAATAGTTTGATTGAAATCTTTTGTTCTTAAAAAAACTTTAAAATTAATTTCCTTAATTAACTGTTGAAAATTATCTCACTTTTCAAAATTATCTAACTGATCAGATCCCATAATAAATGAGAATTCAAATTCTGGATACTTTGATTTAAAGTACTTAACACTATCGTAAGTAAAACTTGATGTTTGTTTTGATATTTCATAAGTATCTATTTTTGCAAAGTCTAGATCTTTTAAAGCCAATTTGAGCATTTCTAATCTTTGAGTTACACTTGAAGTTGATAAGTTCTTAAAAGGATTAACGTAAGCTGGGACAACTCAAACTTCGTCGAAGTGAAGTTTGTCTTTACAACTTTTAATTATGTTTACATGATCTGTGTGAACAGGATCAAAACTTCCCCCAAACAAAGCTATTCTTTTCATTTTATTGTTCCTTACTAATTAGTTCTTTTAAATATTTTCCTACACCATTGTTATCAATGTGGTCAATTACTTTTCAAGCAATTTCTTTTAAATTTTCTACAGCATTACCAACAGCAATACCATATGGCAATTCACCTACCATTTCCATATCATTATTGTTATCCCCAATAACATGAATGTCATTTAAATCCACATTCATAATCTCAGCTCATTTTTTAATACCACTTGCTTTATTAACACCTTTTGGCATTGCATCAACTAAAATTCTTGATTGAATTATTGTTGAAGGATTATATAAACCTTTTTCTTCTAAATATAGTTTTAGTTTTTCCGCTTTTTCAACTTCTAATTCACTGTCAAGTGAATACATTAATTTAACTGTTCTGTGAATATCGTTTCTAACTTCTTCAATTAATTCATTATAGTCGTTATATAAAATAAATTGTGGTTGATCTTCATCTGCATAGTGTCCATAAAGTTCTTTATAAGCTTTAACTCTTTCTGCATTTTTCAAAGCACACAAAGTTGTTGCTGTATATAAAGAAACATCTAAGTCATTGTCAATTGAATATTGTAATAAATCTAATACAACTTCTTTATCCATTAATGCTTCATAATAGACTTCTCAAGTCACTGGGTCGGTAATAGCTCCCCCATTTGAACTAATAACAGGTAAAGTAACATTTAATTGTTTAACGTAGTACTTCATGTTTTGAAAAGCTCTTCCTGTAACAATAAAAAAATTATTGCTTGTTTGTTTTTGATAATCATTTATATCTTTAATTGTTTCATCTAATATTTTAAAGTCACTGTTTTTTACAACAGTACCATCTAAGTCACTTCCAATATAAGGTAATTTCATAGTCTTATATCCTCCAAAATTAATTTTACAAGATAATATAAAAAATAACCACCTCATAAGTGAAAATGGTTATTTTTTATATATATAACTTGTTGTAAAGTATTCCATTGTTGAAACACTTACAATATGAACTGGATATTTATCAACTTTCATTACAGGAATAGCATTTAAGATATCATTTATAAATAAAATACCTTCAATTTTTATTTCTGATTCATCACCATTTAATTCAATTCCAAGTTTTTTAATTTGTTTTTTTAGTTTCTTTAAATCTTTTGCAACTGTATTGAATGTTCTTGAAAACATCATTGATACAATTCTTGAGTTTAAACCATAAGTATCGATTGTTCTTTTAGCATTTATTCAATCAATATTTTCTGCTGAATAAAAGTTTGTAAGGACAAAAAATAATCTATTTAGTGCTTTATCATATAAAATACAATCTACCAAAGAACTATTTACTCCATTATTTTTTTCATCTATAAAGAACGGAAGCGTTTTAGGATCAATTGCTTTCATAACACCAAATCTTTTTTCAATTTTTTTAAGTTGTTCATTTATTGTAGGATTGTAATCTTTTCTCAACATTACATTAAATGTTTTTGAAAGTTTTTTGTCAAAGAAGTGATATTCTCTTTGCATATGATAGGCCATTCAAATAAATTCAGGAAAAGCTAATAAAATAGGATTTCCATTTGAATCTCTAAATTCTAAAATTGGTTTTTTATATATTAAATCATAGAAATTATCTAGCTTATAATTTCTATATTCTTCTGACTTTTTATCAAAAGTAACATATTTAATAATAAATTCTATTTCTTCCATTGTATATAATTTTTGACTTGCAGCAGAAGCTTCTGTGAAAAGAGTTTGTTCTAATTCAACTACACTATAGTATGGTTTGTTTAAATATATTTTTTTAATTTCATCAGCTACAACAAAGTAATCATTAAGATTAACATTTCCAACCAACATTAATTGTTTGTAATAATCTCTTACTTGATTTTCTATTGTTATATAGTAAGGTTCTAAACTTCAACCTCTAAAATCATTTACAATAGTTTTTCTCTTTTCGTTTTCTTCTTCAAATCCTTCTTCATCAAAAAAACGATCATAGTTCATTGGAACAAGTACATTACTATTTATTTTTGGATAACTTCTTTTTGAATCATTTATTTTAAAAGCATAGTCACTTAAATCACATGAGTATTTTATGTAAGTATACATTCACATAAATAAAAAAATATCTTTATAAGCTTTTAAAGAATATAAATCCTTTTCTATATACTCATCCATTCTTTGAAAAATATTAAATGTATCTATGTCAGTATCTAAATAACTCAATCCAAAAGTTGTTAAGGTCTCATAATATTCTTTTAAGCTTTTTTTGTAAATATTGTAATTAAATTTCTCGTTAAAAAATTTAAATACTCTCAAATCAACATTGTATATAAGTTTATTAATTGTTGATAGTAAAACATATTCTTGAGAAACTAGTCTTGCTCCTAAAAAAACTAAACTTGTAAAAAGAGATTTTACAATTTTTCTTTCCCCATCATTTTTTACTTTTACAAATTCCTTTTTTTCTTTTTTATAAGAATGTGTTATATAAAATTCATATCTTTCTTTTATTCTTTGTTCAATATTAACTTTTAATTCATGCATATTATTTTCATACTTTTTAAATAGTAAAAAAGCATTTTCCAAATCTTCACCTTTTATGTCAAAGTAGTCAAAATAATTTAATTTATCTTCAAAATCATAAAAGCCATTTTTACCAGCTATTTTATTAAAGTGTTTTTCCATAAGGCACCTCTTCAAAATGTTAAGTATATTATACCTTTTTTTCGCTTGCTTTAATAGAGGTCAAAAAGAAAAACACACTTGAGTGTGTTTTTTATATTTCCTTATAATCTTTTAATAAGCAATTTTCACATAAGTTCTTAATCCTATTTAATTGAGAAACTGTCATGTATTGAGAAGGCTTTCTGCAAGAATCACATTCAATATTATTATTTTCTGTGTGTTGTGCATTAAATTCTTTTATTGCACAATCTTTACAAAATACAATTATAGTATTTAATTGATTTATTTTTTTAAGTTCTGCTGGTTTAGAACAATTTGAACAAATATATTCTTTCATAATATCCTCTTTTTCTTATAATAATCTAATTATATTTAAAAATAAGGCGTTTATTTTTAAAAAAATAAATATTTTTTTAAAAAAATTGATTTTTTGATTAAATTTTGATATATTTAATTTGTCCTTTTGGACAACTATGACGATTAAACTATGTGGGCGCAGTTACATCACTTATCTGACGCATTCATTCTTTAATTCAATATAACATCCTTTCTTTCGATGAGGTCACTTGTATTGGTCATAGTTATAAGTGACCTTTCATTACTCATTCATATCTTTTTAATTATTAGCAAATCAATTACATATGCGAAAGCATGATTAATAATATAAAAAAAATACGCTGACCCTAAGGCGTATTTTTTTCGTTTATTTTGTTTTTTACTTGTTTCTTTTTCTGTAAAGCGGTGCTGTCATTCAAATATGAATGAACATAAACAATATTGGCATAATAATTTGCCCTATTATATAAATTCAAGCTTTTTGACCATCAGGATATAATAAAATATTTCCAGTTTTAGTTAAATACATCCCTTGTGCATAAACAGATCAACTTATTGCTAAAGAAACGAATGTAACTATTAATATTTTAGAAAGAATATCAATTGTTTTAGCCTTTTTAAAGCCTCTTCATATAAATAGGTTGATAAAACTTAAAAATATTAATAAGCATTGTATAGATAACATTGAAATTATAAATATATCTAAATTACCAGCTATGTAAGTGCTATTTGGAAAGTTTGTTGTTCCATTGCTTATTTCATTATTTAATAATTCAAAAAATCTAACCATTTGTCCGAAAGGAACAACTATATATGATCCAGTAATTGATAATTCATAATCACTTGAAAAGTTTAAT
This sequence comes from Spiroplasma monobiae MQ-1, assembly GCF_002865545.1. NCBI lineage: Bacteria > Bacillati > Mycoplasmatota > Mollicutes > Entomoplasmatales > Spiroplasmataceae > Spiroplasma > Spiroplasma monobiae. Next base: position 593,185 of record NZ_CP025543.1, read on the forward strand.
CCTTTAAAAATAACTGTTAAACTGCCATCTTGTGTTTTATATTCAAAACCTAATAAACAAAAATATAAAAAGAAGTAAAGTATAACTAAAACATTTATTATGAGTAATGCATATTTTGCTGGTAACCTAAAATTCATATAATTTACCTCTTATTCTTAATATATTTTACTAAAAAAATAAACAAAAAACCAACTATTTAGTTGGTTTATAAGTATTAATAATATAGTTTATGAATATAGAGTCTTCCCCGCCTTCAGGAGCAGTTTCCTCTTCACCAACTTGAGTTTTTACACTAAATGATGAGTCATCACCTTCTTGTATTTTATAACCTTCTTTAGCTTTTACAGTAACTGTAAAAGTAACATCAGCAATTTCATATTCACTTGAAGTTGCTTCTTTAACAGAATCAATTTCTAATCCTTCAGTAAGTTCGGCTGCTTTTAGAGCATCAATTGCTTCATTATTTGTTTTAAAAGTTGTCTTTGCAATTTCATCAAGAACAGCTTGAACTCCAGAAGTTGAAACTTCTTTATCTTCAGGAGCAGTTTCCTCTTCAACAACTTGAGTTTTTACACTAAATGATGAGTCATCGCCTTCTTTAATTACATATCCTGTTTTAGCTTTTACAGTTACTGTAAAAGTAACATCAGCAATTTCATATTCACTTGAAGTTGCTTCTTTAACAGAATCAATTTCTAATCCTTCAGTAAGTTCGACCGCTTTTAGAGCATCAATTGCTTCATTATTTGTTTTAAAAGTTGTTTTTGCAATTTCATCAAGAACAGCTTGAACTCCAGAAGTTGAAACTTCTTTATCCTCGGGAGTTGTTTCTTCTTCACCCACTTTAGTTTTTACACTAAATGATGAGTCGTCACCTTCTTTAATTACATATCCTGTTTTAGCTTTTACAGTTACTGTAAAAGTAACATCAGCAAATTCATATTCACTTGAAGTTGCTTCTTCAACAGAATCAATTTCTAATCCTTCAGTAAGTTCGACCGCTTTTAGAGCATCAATTGCTTCATTATTTGTTTTAAAAGTTGTTTTTGCAATCTCATTAAGAGCAACTTGAACTCCAGAAGTTGAAACTTCTTTATCCTTAGGAGTTCCAGTACCCTTAACAATTAAAGTTATTTCAAAATCCATTGAATCTCCAGGAGCTAATTGGAATCCATTTTTTAATTTAAATTCTACTTTTACAGTTAATGGATAATTTTCACTTATATCTTCAGGAACTTGAGATACTATGGTTGCATTTTGACTTAAGATACCATATTTTTCTCCAGATACACCTAATAAATTATTTATAGCTTCTTTTTGATAGTATTGCCCAGCAAAAGCAGTTGCATGTTTTTCTAATTCATCTTTATACCCTTCAATATCTGCATAATTAACTGTTACCTTTATTTTGGCAATAACTCCAAATGATGTTTTATCATTTTCCTTAATTTTATAACCATTATCTGCTTTTACAGTAACTGTGAATTGTTTGTTTTCAGTTTCATCATCTCTAGTTGATTTTACTTCTACTTTATCTATAATCAAACCTTTATCTAACTCAATTTTTTTAATGAAATTAATTGCTGAAGAATTATCATCAAATGGATCTACATTTCCAGCCAAAGCTTCATCCAAAGTTTTTTGCACATTTTCTGTAGAAACAACTTCCAATCCTTTTGTGACAGTTACTTTAAATGTAACTTCTTTAGCATCTCCGTAAGTTAGTTTAATATTTGCAGTTCCCTCAGCAACAGCAACTACTGTTAATGTATCTTTACTTGTGTCTACAGTTACAGTTGCAACCGAGACTTTATCTGATTCCGCTTTTAAAACAGAATCATTTTTATTTTGAATAGTGACTTTTTGATCTTGTGTTTGACCTATTTCCAAACTCATATCTGAAACAGAACCGATAATTGGTGTGGGAACCGATACTTTTAATGCAACTTCATGAGGACCTTTTTGAGAATCTGTTAAACTATATCCACTTTTTGCCTTTAAATTAATTGAATAAGTAACATCGTAAGTATCTGCAGCTCTGAAAGAAACCTTAGTAACATTATTTACAGAGGCTTGATCATTAAAGTTCAATTTTTTAATTGCATCTTCTGCGGCTTTTTCATTAGCATAAGGTTCATTTTCTTTTAAACCATTTAAAACGGATTGAATATCAGAATCAGATAAAGTTGATGGTGTTTTTTCTCCAAAAAAATACTTGTAACCAAAGTAACCACCAACAGCAGCTCCACCAATCAATGTTATAGTTAACAATGCAATCATTAATTTCTTAAAACCTTTACCTTTTGGTTTTTCGCTAACTATCCTAACATTGTGATTTGAATTTTTATCTTCTCTTCTATTTCTTCTTTCATCTATATAGTCATCATCATATCTATCATCTCTTTTTGATCTTTTGTCTTCTCTGTGATTTTCATCTCTTCTATCATCATAGCTATCTTCGTATCTTGAATTTCTTCTTGATTCTTCTCTTCTTGAAGTTATGTTTCTACTATTTGTAAGGATTGACTTTAAAATGCCAATTTCTTCCATAACTTCTTTTTTATCCTCTAAAACTCAATCGATTTTTTTACTTAATTCTCTAATTTGTTTTTCTATAGATGAACTGTCAAAATTTGAAGAACCATTAAAATTATTACTATTTTGATTATTTGAGTAATCACGGTTGTGATTGTGATCATGACCACCACATGAACCACTGGCATTAGTTAATGGTAAACCAAAAAATTGCCCGTAGTTTTGAGGTGTTTGTGTAGGTATTCCTTGTGCTGTTTGAATATAATTTGTTGCATCAACTAAACGCGAGAATTTTGCAACAATAAGATTTGAAAATGTATTAACAACACAATACATTCCATCAACAATGTTTATAAAATACATTTGTTAGCCCTCCAGTAAATTAGCCTTTTTTACTTTAATTAGATAAATTATACCATAATATGATATTTTCTTAAAGACATATATTATAGACCAACAAAATAATAATTGCTAGTTTTTTTAAAAAAAATAAAGTTCAAAAACACTTTAAATAGTGACTTTTGAACCTTTTCTATTTTTTTTGCTATTTTTCATGATTAAAGATTTTTCTTGAGTTTCAATTTCTTCTATAAATTCTACAGGAGTATCATTTACATTTTCTATTTCAGGAACAATGTCTATAACTTCAATATTTAACCTTCTTTTTTCTTCGATTAAAAATTCTTCTTTATTAAACTTTGTTTTATCATTTTCATTAAGTATAACTATCCCATTTATTGAAGTTACATATGATCTTGCATCTTCAAAGCTATTAAATTTAGCTATTAAAAAACTATCTTCGAAATTATATACACAGTAAAGATCATCTAATAAATTTATATAGTACAAGTTATACCTCCAAAATTTCAAGAACGATTTATTTAAAATAATTATATCATAATTTGGCTATATTTTAATTCAAAGAAAAAACCCTTTAAATGAGGGTTTTTTTATCAAATATTAGCATTATAATCTGGATTATTTTTATTGTCTGAAACATGTTTTTTTCAATATTCTTCAATAAGTGGTTTTCATTCATCGCTTATTGCTAAACCATATGGGAAAGTACCCATAAATCTAGAACTGTCATTTCATCATTGACCAATATTGTTTAAATCCTCATCACTATCCAAACGTTTTCCGTATATGTTTACTTTTCCAACATACATTCTTTGACTTTGATCTTCTTTATCTCAAAGCTTTTTTAAACCTCTATCATATATATCGGTTCTAAGTTTATCCATATTTCTTGTAGTCATATTTATTTGACCTTCTTGAAGTAACTGAGCAAAAGCAATATCATCATCTGCTTTTGAATAATCTACATTTGAAGAAGTACTTTCTGAATAGTCTAAACTTACTTTCTTATTGTGTATTTCTAGATTATTTGAAGAGTCATAACCAAATATTTCAATTAGTTTTTCAGTTGCATACTTATTAAATAGTGCAATTACATGATAAATTCTTCATGAATCATGATCAACACCAGATATTTCTTGTTCACCATCAAGAGAAATAGCTTCATTTAATTTCTCTAGCATAATAGTTTCTAAATTACTTACACTTGCAGGCAATGAATGATTTTGTAAACCAAATATATCTAAATCAAGTCTTTTTTCTGGTAATTGATTAATATATTGAATAAGAGCATTATAACTTCCATTTTGAGGTGATAATCTTTGACCTAAAAACACATTTCTAAAGCCTTTATCAGAAATATATTCTTCTTGACTTCTATTTTCATCAGGTTTATATCATTGTTCTTCTTTTCCAGTGATTGGAGTAGAACCTGATCAATAATATATTTCAAATTTATATGATGAGTCATATCCAAAATCAAAGTATGAACTTTGATTTGTAAGTGTCATAGAGCTTCTACCATTATTTTTGTAAAGTATTGCATTTAATTGCCCTGAATAAAATGCAAATTGATTTGAATTTACATCAAATTTATTTCTCGAATCTTCAATAACTTCTTGAAATTTATTTGCAAATTGAGTTTTATTAATAGAACCAAACTCATTTCCATTATTTCTAATTGTGTTAATCATTGAACTAAATTCATCTAATAGAGTTTTGTTTGTTCATTCTTTACTTTTTAAATTATTCACAGCATTTGTTAAACTTCCCATCATTCCAGTAACAATTGCATCTGCATCAGCTTTTTCTGTTTCATCAAATAAAGGTCTTCCTTCTTTATCTTTTAAATTATGTCTATCGATTGCTTCACAAATCATTACAACATAGATTTGATTTTTAATTATGTTATCTATTTGTTTTGCATCCATGCCTTCAGAAATATAGAATGGATTTGCCAATATATATTCGTTTAAAGCTTGCTCTATTTTTTCTTTAGAGTTTTGTAATATCATATTTCCAAAATCTAAATTAATAATTTTATTATTTATAAAATCAGCAGCACTTGGAGAAAAGTTAAAAATACCTGATGGAACTTTTGCAGTTTTACCAGTTTGCATTCTGTTTAACTCAAATAATTTAGAAGATGTTGAATAACCTTGATATATAACACCTTTTGTATCCTGTTGGTCATTTATAACAGGATCTACAACATTTATTTCATCTGAACCTTGTTTGTGCACACCTTCTGGGTGTGATTCATCTAAAACAACAATTCCACTATTGTCTGCTACAAGTTTTCTATTTATATTAATTCTTGCATAAACAGGTTCTCTTACACCATTTCAACCAAGCAAATCTTCATCTAAAAAAGTAACTGAAAGAGATCAGTCATTTTTGTTTTTCATTCATCCACTAACATTATTAAATAATCCAGCTGATGTATTTCCACTAACTAAATCTTTAATTGTTCATTGTGATTGTCAAGTTAATTTATTTGCAATTCACCCATAACCAGGAACTTTTGAAGAAATTTCACTTAAAAATTGATTAGCCATTATATAAACACCTAAACTTTTTTTAATCATTCCTCCCATTGGATTATTTTGAATAGCTTCTGATAAACCAAGGCTTTCTAAAACTTTGTCGATATCTTCATTAGACATTAAAGAATTAACTTTAACTCCACTTTTCACTAATTGGTCTTCAGTCAAATTATAAATAGATAGTATCTTTTCTTGGTCAGTATAGTTCAAAGAAGTGTCAAGACCACCGTTACATGCAACAACTGTTGTCGAAGCAACAACAGTTAAAGTTAATGAACCTAAAATTGAACAAATTTTTTTCATATCTTAACATCCTTTCAATTCTAATTAATTATACTACTCATCTTCGTTTTTATTTTTTCTTTGAGCTTTTGCTTCAAGTTTTTGAAGTTTAGCTTCCCTTTTTGCTTCTTTCACTTGATCTCTTCAAGCTGTATACATATCAATAACTTTTTGAATTTGTCTTCCAACTCAAGCCAAAAACATACCGATTGTTCAAAAAATAATTATAGTTGCAAATACACATCCAACTCCATAGTATAAAAAGGCACTAACACCAGCAACTCTTTCGCCAAAATCATCAGAAAAAGCTCCTCCGATCGCATTAAATGCTTGATTTGGAAGAAGTCCACCTCCATCCATATAAGTTAATATTCCTGGAATAAAAATAAACACTACAGCAATACCTGAAAAATGTATAAATTTTGTTCAGTATAAATACTTTTCTTTTGGAACTTCTATATATTTATCACTTAGTTTTTCTTGAATAAATCAATTTGCAAAAGTAAAGTAAAGTACAGGTATTATTGGGATAATTGGGATATATCCAATAATTGTGGCTGCAAATATAAAACCTTGAGCAGAATTAGGTTCTTGTCTAGATTCTGCCAATAAAAATGATAAACCCTTAAATCAGTAGTAAAAACCACCTTGATTATGTGGAACTACATACGAAAAAGTTAGCATTACCATTTGAAATGCAAATAAACAAGTTATGATAAACACCATTCAAAACATTTTATAAAGTCTTCTGTATGGTTTTAATCTTATTAAAAACTTACTAAATCTTTTCATTTTATCGCTCCATAGTAATATTTTAAATGAAAATAAGCTTTATAAATTACTAAAAAGTAAAAAATAGATTCTTTATTTTATTAAATTAAATAGTATTATTAATAAAGCGAGGTGTTTTATGAATGTTTTGAAAGTAACTCCAAGGGGTTTTTGTCTTGGGGTTGTTAAATCTATTAAAATGGCAAAAGATGCAGTAAAAATGTATCCAGATAAAAAGATATTTATGATTGGTCTTTTAGTTCATAACAAAATAATTGTAAATGAACTTGAAGAGTTGGGAATAACTGCAATTGACGATTGAAAG